>DAIODV010000238.1:0-359 GCA_036746615.1 Mycobacterium sp. | reverse complement strand
GCCATCCGCCGCCGCCAGCAGCCCGTACCAGCGGTGCGTCTCTAGCAAGGCGGCCTCATCGACGATGACGAGGGTGTCGACAAACGGTCCGCCGCGGCGGGAGAAGGCGTCGACGGCCCCGGCGCCGGTGTCAGCGGTCAGCTGACAAGAATTGCGATTCGCTAGCCCGCTGCGGTCTCTGGGATCCGGGTGGCCGATTGGATTGCCGGTTCGGACCCATTGGTGTTGCTGCCGTTTTTGACGCTGGCTGCGTAGATGTCGACGTATTCCTGACCGGAAAGCCCCATCAACTCGTAGATCACCTCGTCGATGACGGCTCGTTCGATGAAGCGGTTACCCGCCAGCCCGTCGAACCGGGA
>DAIODV010000237.1:0-6195 GCA_036746615.1 Mycobacterium sp. | reverse complement strand
CCCCCGCCGCCGACTCGAGGTGACCGATGTTGGTCTTCACCGATCCCATCAGCAACGGCCGGTTGGCATCGCGGGATGCGCCGTAGATCGCTGCGGCCGCCTGAACCTCGATCGGGTCGCCGAGCGGAGTACCCGTACCGTGCGCCTCGAGGTAGTCGACGTCCCCGCCGGCCAGACCGGCCCGGGCCAGCGCCGTCGCGATAAGCCGTTGCTGTGCACCGCCATTGGGCACGGTCAAACCGCTGGATGCGCCGTCCTGGTTCACCGCGCTGCCCGGGATCACCGCGGCGATCCGGTCGCCGTCGCGCTCGGCGTCACTTAGCCTCTTGAGCACCAGGATCCCGCAGCCCTCACTGCGGACGTAGCCGTCGGCCGATGCGTCGAAGGTCTTGCATCGCCCGACCGGCGACAGCATCCGGGCCCGCGAGGCGGCGACCACCGTCACCGGACTCAGCAAGACGTTCACACCGCCGGCCAGCGCCAGATCGCAGTCACCGGAGTGCAATGCCTGGACCGCCTGGTGGACAGCCACCAACGACGAGCTGCAGGCTGTGTCGACCGCGACGGCCGGTCCTTCGAATCCAAGCGCGAAGGCGACCCGACCGGAAATAGCGTTGAGTGCGTTTCCGGTGATGAAGTACGGCTCGATCTTGTCGATCGATTCGGCGGAGAGCAGATGCGCGTATTCGTTGGCGGCCACGCCCGCGAAGATGCCGGTTCGGCTGCCGCGCAACGCGGACGGGGCGTACCCCGCCCTTTCTAAGCCCTCCCAGACCGTTTCGAGCATCAACCGCTGCTGCGGCTCGATCCAGACGGCCTCACGCGGAGAGATGCCGAAGAACTCGGGATCGAATCCGTCGATGCCGTCGAGGAATCCGCCGAAGCGCGTGTAGGTCTTGCCCGCAGCTTCTGGATCGGGGTCGTAGAACTCGTCGATGTCAAAGCGGTCCTCGGGGACTTCGCGGATCGCATCGACGCCGCCGGACAACACATCCCAAAACGCCTCAGGGTTGGGAGCGCCCGGGAAGCGGCACGACACAGCGATGATCGCGATCAGCTCGTCCGTACGCGTCGCCACGGCGGTCGCGAGTGACGGGCCGGACTTCGCCTGCTCGCTCAGCGCGAGCACGTCGCCGAGCAGGTAATCGACCACGTCAGACAGCCGCGGGTAGTCCATCGCCAGTGTCGCTGGGATCTGTTTGCCCACGCCCTGCTCGATGCGGCGCCTCAGCTCGACGGCCATCAGCGAATCCATGCCGAGGTCGAAGAACCCGGCGTCTTCGCGGATCTCGGAGGGATCGACCCGGGTCACATCGGCCACGGCGTCGCGCAGGAAGTCCGCCAGGAGTTTGCGGCGTTGCTGCACAGGCGCATTGGTGAGCCGCTCGACCAGCTCTGTCTTTCCTGTTGCCGTCGTCGCTGGCACCGCGCTGGGCACCTCGCGCTCCAGCTCGGCGAGGACCGCCCGCCGACCGGCTTGCTGATAGAGCGGCAGGAAACGCGCCCAGTCAATGCGGGCGACTATCCCTTGTGGGAGACCTTGTGGTCGCTCCTGCTCGCCTGACAGCGCGATCAGATCCGCCAGACCCGCCAGCGCATCGGCCGGCGACAGAGTCTTGATTCCGCGCTTACCCAGCTTGGCGCGCGACTCCTCGTCGGCCATGCCCACCGACCACGGACCGAAGTTCACGCTGACAGCGGCGACACCCTGTTCTTGCAGACGCCAGGTGAGACCGTCCAGGAAGGCGTTGGCCGCGGCGTAGGCGGTCTGACCGTAGCCGCCCCATACCGAGGCGATCGACGAGGTGCTGACGAAAAAGTCCAGCTCCAGATCCGCGGCCGCTTCGCTCAAATACCATGCGCCCCAGACCTTTCCGGCGAATACCCGATCGACTTCTGCGTCGTCGAGGTCGCTCAGCGGCGTGGTGCCGATTTCACCAGCGGCGTGCATGATACCGGCCAGCGGCGGGAGTTCGGATTTGATGGTGGCCAGCAGCCGAGAGACGTCGTGCGCGTCGGCGACATCGGCGGTGACGACGCGGATGTCGCTGCCGTGCTGTTCGCCCAGCGTGTCGATGCGCTGCTGCGCGGCTTCGCTGGGCGCGCGCCGGCTGGTCAGCACCACATGCTTGGCGCCGTTGGCGGCCAGGTACCCGGCGATCTCCAGACCGATCGATCCCAGTCCACCGGTCACCAAATACGTTGCGTCATCCCGCAACGCCGGCGGCGTGGTGCTTGACGCGTTGGCCCGTCGAGCCAGCCGGGGCACGTAGATCTCTTGCCCACGCACCGCGAACTGGTCTTCGCGATGCGGTTCGGCCGCGACCTGGCTGGCCAGTTGCGACCATTCGTCTGCGGTGCCTTCGGCCAGATCGGCCAGGCCGCCCCACAGCTGCGGCAGCTCCAGCGAGGCGGCACGACCGAATCCCCACAGCGCGGTCTGCTCGGGTGCCACGGTGTCCGCATCGGTAACACGTTGTGCGCCACGGGTTATCACCCAGATCGGCGCCCGCAATTCTGCGGCCGCCGCGGCGCGGAAGAGCCGCCGGGTCCCGCCGATGACCTGGTGTTGCACCCGCAACAGCGATCGCTGCGATGGCACGCTGTCGGATTCCACCGCCGCGAACTGGACGATGCGCAGCACCGGCGATTCCTCCGCCGCGGCACGCAACGTCGCCGTGAGCTCTTGCTCGTCGGCGTCCGACGCCGGCAAGCCCAGCATCCGGTGCTGCTGGCCCCGCGCGGTCAGCGCCTCGACCAGCGGCGCAACCGTCTCGCCGTTGTCACCGATGAGCAGCCAGGTAGCCGACTCACCCGCGGATGCCGCGGCGTTGGTCTTCTTCCAACGGAACTCGTAGCGCGCGTCTGAGATCGACTTGGTCTTGCGCTGCTGATTATGTTGTGCTGCAAGCTTTGTCAGCACATTTACGGTTTGGTCGTCTTCGCCGGCAGCACCGAGAAGCGCGGCCAGTTCTTCGATCTTGCCGTCTTCGAGCAGCCGAACGGCCTCACTGGTCGACGACATATGGGCTTGCTGATTGGGCAACTCGCGATTTTCCCGGAACCAGTACTGGCGATGTTGGAACGGGTAGGTCGGCAGGTCGAGCTTTCGCGCCGCCCCCTGCTGCACATTGCCGAAGTCCGGTAGGTGTCCAAGGACGTATGCATCGGCGAGCGCTTCGATGATCTGACGGTGGTCGGCGGTGTTCTTACGCATAGACGCGATTGCCCGAGGCATGGTTGCCGGGTCGGGCCATGCGCGCAGCGCCGCGGCCGTAAGCACGGGCTGCGGGCCGATTTCCAGCAGCACCTTGCAGCCCAGGTCCGACAATGTCTGCACGCTCTTGGCGAATTCGACCGGCTGACGCGCGTGGCGACGCCAGTAGTTGCCGTCCAGCTTCTGGCTGCGGCCGATGACTGCACCGGTGCGGTTATCCACCAAAATCCGTTGCGGCGACTCATATTTGAACTCGTTCGCAAACGACTCAAACTCGTCGAGGATCGGGTCCAGCAGCGCCGAGTGGAACGCGTGGCTGGTCTCCAGCCAATCGCACCGCACCCCGTCGGCGGTCAACGTTGACACCGCTTTGTCCAAATCGCCTGCAGGACCAGACAACACGGTGTTCGCTCCGTTGTACGCCGCGACGGACAAGCTCGGGAACTGGTCGGTGAGGCCCTCGACGCGGTCCGCCGCGGCGAACACCGCGACCATCTGTCCACCCGCGGGCAAGCTCCCGAAGAGCCGGCCGCGCTCGGCCATCAGCCGCGCGCCATCCTCCAGGCTGAATACGCCCGCAACGCAGGCCGCCGAATACTGGCCGACGCTGTGACCCAGCACCACGGACGGCTCGAATCCCCAGGACTGCCATAGCCTCGCCAGACCCATCTCGACCGCGAACAAGGCGGGTTGCGCGTAGGTGGTCTGCCGCAGTGTTTCCGCGGCTTGCGGGCTGTCTACGTCGAAAATGACGTCCAGCAAAGGCTTGTCGAGCACATCGGCGACGGCGGCGGCGCACCGGTTCAATGTTTCGGCGAAGACCGGCTCGGTCTCGAAGAGCTCCCGCGCCATGCCCGGGTACTGGCTGCCCTGACCGGTGAACAACCACGCCGTCTTTGGCGTGGTGTCGGAAACCCCGCGCACCAAGCCGGGCGCCGGGCGCTCGTCGGCGAGTGCTCCGAGCAGCTCGCCGGCAGATTCCTTCGAGTTCACCACCAGCGCGGCCCGGTGCTCGAAGTGGGCGCGCCCCACCCCCGTGGTCAAGCAGACGTCGGCCAGGGTGGCCTCCGGGTGTCCGCTCAACCAGCTGCGGTACTGATCGGCGATCTGGGCCAGCGCCTCGGGCGTGCGCGCCGAGATCGGCAGGATGCTGAATCGTCCTTCCGCGGGATGTTCAGCCGGCATGGCGTTGACGGCCTCGACGGGCGCTTCCTCGAGGATGACGTGGGCGTTGGTGCCGGCAAATCCGAACGAGCTGATTCCCGCGATGCGCGGCCGGCCATTGCGTTTCCAGGGTGTCGGCTCTTGCACGACCTGCAGCGCCAGCCGGTCCCACGGAATGTGCGGCGACGGGTTCTGAAAGTGCAGATGCGGCGGCAATAGCTCGTTCTCGAGCGACAGGATGACTTTGATGATGCCCGCGATGCCCGCGGCTGCTTCGAGGTGCCCGATGTTCGTTTTTGCCGAGCCGATCAACAGCGGGTCGCTGTTCTCGCGGCCCGCGCCGAGCACCGCACCGGCGGCCTGAGCCTCGATCGGGTCACCCAGTGATGTCCCGGTCCCGTGCGCCTCCAGGTAGTCAACGTCGGCAGGTTCGAGGCCGGCGCGCTTCAACGCGTCAGCGATAACTCGTTGCTGCGCAACGCCATTCGGCACCGTCAGGCCACCCGATGCGCCGTCCTGGTTGATCGCGCTGCTTCGGATCACGGCCCGGATCCGGTCACCGTCGCGGATCGCGTCGTCGAGGCGTTTGATGACGATGACGCCACACCCCTCGCCGCGCACATAGCCATCTGCGGCTGCGTCGAACGTCTTGCACCGACCGTCGGGCGCAAGCATGTGCGCGTGGGAGAAGGTGATCATCGTCGCGGGGGTGAGCAGGACATTCGCACCGCCGGCCAGGGCGAGGTCGCACTCCCCCAAACGCAGCGCCTGGCAGGCCTGATGAATTGCCACCAATGACGAGCTGCACGCGGTGTCGACGGCGACTGCCGGGCCCTGCAGCCCCATCCTGAAGCTGATCCGGCCCGCTGCGGCGGCATTCGACGTCCCGATTGCCATATAGGCCTCGATCTCGGGGAAAGTCAGTTCGCCCGATGCCATTCCCAGGTAATCGTGGGTGGCCAAACCGACGAACACACCGGTGTTGGTATCCGCCAAAGCCGTTGGCGCGGTACCCGAGTGCTCCACCGCCCGCCACGCCGTTTCCAGCAAGAGCCGATGCTGCGGATCCAACATCCGGACCTCGCGCGTCGACATACCGAAGAACGGCGCATCGAACCCCGTTACGTCATCGACGAAACCCGCCCGACGTGTCGCAACCTTCCCGGGCGTGTCGGGATCTGGATCGAAGAATTCGTCGACATCCCAGCGGTCGGCGGGCACGTCCGATATCGCATCCCGGCCTTCGGCCAGCACCTGCCAGAACTCGTCTGCATCCGCGGCACCCGGGAAACGCGCCGCGTAGCCAACGATCGCGAAGCCTGAGGCCAGCTGCTGTTGACCTGCGACGTCTGCCATGCGGTTGTCCTTTCTGCTTAGGACAGCGAGGATTCGGTTGCTGTGGGCGGCCGGGTTGCACACCCCGAGCACGACCGCCGCCAGTATTGCAAAAGTGGCGCCAAAACCAGGCGCCGCACACCGCGCACCCTACGCCAAATATGGCTGACGGCTTACGTTTCACGCCGGGTGGCCGCATGTCAACTTACTGTGAGCCGTCGCAGGCGCATCGATGGCGGCCACACTGACAGCTGCGGGGGTTATCTTGTTCAGCGTGGCCGGACCAGAGCCGTCCAAATCGAGGAGGGGACGAAGTTTTGCGCATCGGGAAGATTACCGTCGGCTCACTTGATGAGTGGACGTTGACGCCAGGCTCGGTCACCTCCTGGCACCCGACGCCCGCAGCTGCCGAAAAGGCCCGGCAAGCGCCGGTCAGCTCGGTGCCGAACCACCGGCCATAGCTCGGAGAATCGGGACGC
>DAIODV010000236.1:3191-6207 GCA_036746615.1 Mycobacterium sp. | reverse complement strand
CGTCCTTGACGACGACGGTGTTGCTGCCGGTGCCGCGCAGGCCGACGACATGCCAGACGTCGTCGATGCGGTATTCACTGCGCGGAATCAGGAAGCTGCCGAAGTCCACCGGCCGCCCGTCCTTGATGACGGGGCCGCCGAGGAATGCCCACGTCGCGTGATCACAGCCCGACGACCAGTTCCACGAGCCGCTCACCAGATAGCCGCCGTCGACCACCACGCCCGCACCCATCGGGGCGTACGAGGACGAAATCCGCACATCGGTGTCCTGGCCCCAGACTTCCTCTTGAGCCTGCTGGTCGAACAGCGCCAGATGCCAGTTGTGCACGCCGATGATCGAGCTGACCCAGCCCGTCGACCCACACGCGCTTGCCAGCCGGCGCGCAGCCTCGTAGAAGAGCGCGGGGTCACATTCCAGACCGCCCCACTGCGTGGGCTGCAGCAGCCGGAAAAAGCCGATCTCCTGAAGCTCGCTGACCGTGGCGTCGGGCAAACGGCGCAGGTCTTCGGTCTCCTGGGCCCGCTGCCGCAACTTGGGCAGCAGGTCGTCGATGCCGTCTAGGACCGACTGGGCGTCACGTTGTTCAATGGACGTCACTGGTTCCTCCATAGGTGGCTCACTTAAACAGAGACTAGAACACGTTCCGATTTGTGTCGAGCAGCCTGTTCCTGCGACTGGTAGCGCCATCAATCGAGTTTTCTGTAACCTGTTCTAGTTATGACAAACGAGAGGACTTCGCAGTGCCGGATGTCGTGACCGACGAGGTCCCCGACGAACCGCTCGGCAGCCACGTCCTTGAATTGGAGATCGCCGACGTGCTCGCCGAGACCGACGAGGCGCGGTCGCTGGTGTTCCGCGTGCCTGATGGCGCCGATATTCCGGCCGATCGGCTGCGGTATGCACCCGGCCAGTTTTTGACGCTGCGGGTGCCCAGCGATCGCACCGGATCGGTCGCGCGCTGCTACTCGCTGTGCAGCTCGCCGTTCACCGACGACGCGCTCACCGTGACCGTCAAGCGGGACAAAGACGGTTACGCGTCGAACTGGCTATGCGACCACGCCCATCCCGGCATGCGGATTCATGTGCTTGCGCCGTCGGGCACCTTCGTGCCCAAGACGCTCGATGACGACTTTCTGCTGCTGGCCGCCGGCAGCGGGATCACGCCGGTGATGTCGATCTGCAAATCGGCGCTCTCCGAGGGCAGCGGGCAGGTGGTGTTGCTCTACGCCAACCGCGACGAACGCTCTGTGATCTTCGGCGACGCGCTGCGCGAGCTCGCCGCCAAGTACCCCGACCGGTTGACCGTGGTGCATTGGCTGGAGTCGCTGCAGGGCTTGCCGTCCGCGACCGCACTGGCCCAACTGGCCTCCCCGTTCACCGAGCGGCAGGCGTTTATCTGCGGGCCCGGGCCGTTCATGGCGGCGGCGCGCGAGGCCCTCGAAACGCTGAATGTGCCTGCGCAGCAAGTACATCTCGAGGTGTTCCGGTCGCTGGACAGCGATCCGTTCGCCGCGGTGAAGATCGAGGGCCTAGATGACAGCGGCGATACGCCGCATGCCACGGCGATCGTCGAGCTGGACGGGACGACCCACACCGTGTCGTGGCCGCGCGGGGCCAAGCTGCTGGACGTGCTGCTGGACGCCGGCCTGGACGCGCCGTTCTCCTGCCGCGAGGGCCACTGCGGTGCGTGCGCCACCACCCTGCGTTGCGGGAAGGTGAGCATGGAAGTGAACGATGTCTTGGAGCAGCAAGACCTCGACGAGGGGTTGATCCTGGCGTGCCAGGCTCACCCGGAAACCGATTCAGTCGAAGTTACCTACGACGAATAGCCGCACGTTAGGTTCTGTTGATGAGCAAGCAGCTGCTGAAGGCGATGGCGGGTGCAGGACTGATCCTCGCGCTAACACCGCCCGGGTTATCGACGGCGGCCAGCAACACCGCCACGACGCTCTTCCCGCTGCCCGACGGAACCCAGCTGGAGACACACGCTCTGGTGGATTGCCATCGCGCAAACGGCAGCTGCGACTTCACCGTTGGGGCAGACCGGAAGACGGGTGACGGGGTGACCGGATTCCCGAATGATCTGTGGTCGCGGCAGAGCACCGACATTCGCACCACCGACCGGCTGGCCTACTTGGATGTGCACGCCACCGCCCAGTACGACAGGGTCTTCAAAGAAGGCGGGCACGACAACGTCACCACGGTCTACATGGGCGAGGGCGCACCGGACAAATACCAAACGACCGGCCGGATCGACTCGACGGACTGGCGGACCGGGCAACCGCGCACCGACGTGCCCGTAATCGTGTGCACGCACATCCAGGTCGTCTACAGCGGGGTCAACATCACCTCACCGAGCACCTGCGCGCAGACCACGTTCTCCTGAGCCGTCAAAGCTTCTGCGACAACACTTTTGCGAAGGTGTGGGTGTCGCCCGGCCAGCGCGCGGACACGTAGTCACCGTCGTCGACGACGAATGCCGGCCGCGAGTCAGTTGCGGTATCCCGCGCGAGTCCGGAAGTTTTCCTCCGCCAATGCGGTGACCCGCGTTCGACGTCGCAGAAGTCGATCGGATTCTTCAGCGCCCGAGTGACTTCCGACTGCACGGACATGTAGCCGGTCGCCTGCCCGGGATCCTCGGTGTAGGTGCGGTAGTAGTTGGAGTCCCAGAATCGGGTGATCCGGGTGAGACGCCAGGCCGTGCGTTCCAACGCCCACGTCAGCGCCGTCGTCCGACGGCCATAAAGCACCGAGTGACCGGTCGTGGGATCCATACTGCGCGCGGCCAGCAGCACACCATGACAGATCGCGCCCACTTTCAGCCTGCGCGCGAAGGCGTCGACGACGAGGCGGTGCAGCGTTTCGCTGTCGATGTACGAGCGCATTCCGCGGGCACGATGCCCGCCGGGCAGCAGCAGTGCGTCGATGCCGTCGAGACTGGTTTCTCTCCAGCTGGACGGATGCTGATATTCCTCCGCCTGCAGCATGTCCCGGTATGCGCGACGGGCGTCTTTG
>DAIODV010000236.1:0-3181 GCA_036746615.1 Mycobacterium sp. | reverse complement strand
AAAGCTCGCCCGACGATCGTGAGGGCGCCCAACACCGGTATCGCAGACCAGAAATCGAGTCCGCGGCCGGTGACCATGATGTCGTCGGCTGCGCCGGGGCTACCGCTTTCTGTGGCGAAGACAACCCGGTGTCCTTCGGCGCGCAGGACCAGCCAACTGACCGCGACTTCGGTCGGGTCGAAGTCACGATCGGGAATCGGGATCAGCACGGTACCCATCGGCGGACTCTGAGCTTACGGCCTGCGGCCGTCGTAAACCCGCGATCAGCGTGGCAGGCCGAGGAGCCGCTCGGCGGCCAACGTGAGCAGGATCTGCTCGGTGCCGCCGGCGATGGTCAGGCAGCGGGTGTTGAGGAAGTCATGCACGACCTTGTCCTCGACGATGCCTGCCCCTTCAGCCAGATCCATCCGGTATTCCGCCAGCGCCTGGCGGTAACGCACGCCGATCAGCTTTCGAACACTGGATTCCGACCCCGGGTCCTGCCCGCCGACAGCGAGCTGCGCGATGCGCTGATCCAGCAGCGAGCCGACCTGCGCGGTGATAATAAACCGCGCCAGCCGATCCTGTTGCGCCACATCGAGATTGATCTCTGCCGCCGCCGCGAGCAGCTGTTCCATCGGGTTGCCCAACGCGGTACCCTGCGCCATCGCCACCCGTTCGTTGGCCAGCGTCGTGCGAGCCAGCCGCCACCCATCGTTCACCGTGCCGACCACCATCTCGTCGGGAACGAAGACGCCGTCGAGGAACACCTCGTTGAACAGTGCGTCGCCGGTGATCTCGCGCAGTGGCCGGATCAAGATGCCCGGCGAGCTCATGTCGATCAGAAAGTACGTGATCCCTTTGTGTTTCGGCGCATCGGGATCGGTACGGGCAAGGCAGACACCCCACTGCGCCTTGTGCGCCGACGACGTCCACACCTTCTGTCCGGTCAGCTCCCAGCCGCCGTCGACCCGAACCGCTTTGGTGCGCAGCGAAGCCAGGTCCGAGCCCGCCCCGGGCTCGGAAAACAGTTGGCACCAGAAGATTTCGCCACTGAGAGTGCCCGGCACGAAACGCTCCACCTGCTCGGGTGTGCCGTGTTCGAGAATGGTCGGCGCCGCCCACCAGCCGATCACTAGGTCAGGACGCGCCACACCTGCCGAGGCCATCTCCTGATCGATCAGCAGCTGCTCGGCCGGGCCGGCGCCACGGCCGTACGGGGGCGGCCAGTGCGGCGCCAACAACCCCGCTTCGGCCAGCGCCGCCTGGCGCTTGTCCTCAGGCAGCGCGGCGACACCGGCGAGCGATTCAGCGATCTGGGGTCGCAGGTCAGCGACCTCGCTGAGGTCGATTCCCAGCCGTCGACGCACACCGGCCTGGGTCAGCTCGGCGGTTCGCCGCAGCCAGCGGGCCGGACCGCCGAGGAACTGCCCGATCCCGTATGCCCGACGAAGATACAGATGAGCGTCGTGCTCCCATGTGATGCCGATGCCGCCGAGCACTTGGATGCAGTCCTTGACATTGGCCTTCACGGCATCGATCGCGACGCCCGCGGCGATAGCCGCGGCAATGGCCAACTGAGGGGCGTCGTCATCGCCCGCCGCGCGGGCCGCGTCGGCGGCGGCCACCGCCACCTGCTCGGCGCGGCACAGCATCTCGGCGCACAGGTGCTTGATCGCTTGGAAGCTGCCGATCGGCTTGCCGAACTGTTCGCGCACCTTGGCGTAGGCGACAGCGGTGTCCAGCGCCCAGCGGGCAATTCCCGCCGCCTCGGCGGACAGCACCGCGACGGCCAGGTTTTCTATGCGGTCCTCGGCAGCGTCCACCACAGTGGCCGGCGCCGAGGTCAGCTCGACTCGCGCCAATGGCCGGGAGAAGTCGGTGGCAGGCAGCGGTTCGACCGTCACACCGTCGGCGGACGCGTCGATGAGCAGCCATTTCTCGCCGGCAGGCACCAACAGCAGGCCGTCAGCGGTGTCTTCAGAGGCGCCCAGTACCCGGGGAACCGTGCCGGATGCTTGCGACGTCGTCTCGTCGAACTCGACGTCACCCTCGAGGGCCAACCCGGCGGTGCGCTCGCCCGATGCCAGTGCCGCGCGCAGCCCCGGATCGCCGACCACCAGCGTGGCCACTGCGGTCGTCGCCACCGGGCCGGGCACCAGGGCTTTGGCGGCCTCCTCGACCATGGCGCACAAATCACCGATGCTGCCGCCGGCCCCGCCGCAGTCCTCGGGGACCGCGACCCCGAACAATCCCAGGTCGCTCAGGCTGGCAAAAACCGGTCGCCAGGCGTTCGGCTCACCCTGTTCGATATCGCGGACCGCAGCCGTGGCACCCGCTCCAGCAGCCCAATCGCGCACCAACTCACGCGCGGCGAACTGCTCGTCGGTAATAGTGGTTGGCACGATCCGCTCCTCTGTCGACTAGAACGTGTTCTAATAGTGCCAGCGTTCGACCGTCAAGTCGAATGGCATCGCAGCAGGACATCGGAGTGTCCCAGCGGCACGGAGGTGAGAAATTCGCGCTCGGCATGCGTATCGTTTTGAGCGAGCACGCGAGAAAAGGAGCTGTTCGCCAGATGTCCCCTTCCGGTGCGGGGCCAGCCCATACCGACTCGGGTCAACCCCCGAGTTCGTCCACCGCGCAACCTCGTGAGGTCATGAGCGTGGCGGTATTGGCAGAGTCCGAACTCGGGTCTGAGGCGCAGCGCGAACGTCGCAAACGCATCCTCGACGCGACGATGGCTATCGCCTCTAAGGGCGGTTACGAGGCAGTTCAGATGCGTGCGGTCGCAGACCGCGCCGACGTCGCCGTCGGCACGCTTTACCGTTATTTCCCGTCGAAGGTGCATCTGCTGGTGTCCGCGCTGGCCCGGGAATTCGAACGGATCGACGCCAAGACCGATCGCTCCAGCCTGGCCGGCGCGACGCCGCACCAGCGGCTGAACTTCATGATCGGCAAGCTCAATCGGGCGATGCAGCGCAACCCGCTGCTGACCGAGGCCATGACCCGGGCCTACGTCTTTGCCGACGCCTCGGCGGCCGGTGAGGTCGATCAGGTGGAGAAGCTGATCGACTCGATGTTCGCCCGCGCGATGAGCGACGGTGAACCGACCGAAGAGCAGTACCACATCGCCCGGGTGATCTCGGACGTGTGGACCAACAACCTGCTGGCTTGGCTCACCCGGCGGGCGTCGGCCACC
>DAIODV010000235.1:230-6210 GCA_036746615.1 Mycobacterium sp. | reverse complement strand
ACCACGTGTGGCTCGGTCAATCGTCCTGCCGCGCCGGCCTCGCGCTGCATCCGAGTGCGAAACGTCGGGTCATCGGAGTATTGCGGTGAGATCAGTTTGAGCGCTACTGTCCGGCCCTTGCGGGTGTCTTCGGCCTCATAGACCTCGCCCATCCCGCCGCGACCCAACAGCCGCATCAGCCGGTAGGGCCCAAACCACGACCCCACCCGCGAACCTGGCTGGCTGCTAGTCACCCTCGATGCTCCTTGTCTCTCACGAGATATCGTTCACTGCCGCTGCGAGTTTCGATTGAAACGAGCTTGGCATCGGGATGTAGCCGTATTGGTCCAAGCCGTCTTGCCCGGCGCCAATTGTGGCCTGCATGAACGCTTTTACCGCCGCCCCGGTTGCTGAATCCGGATACTTCGAGCAGACGATCTCATATGTGGCCAGCACGATCGGATAGGCACCGGTCTGTGTGGGCTTGTAGAACGACGAGGTGTCCACCACCAAGTCATTGCCCTCACCCATGAACTTGGCCCCGGCGATGGTTTTGCCGACCGAGTCGGTGGTGATCGTCACCGGGGTCGGACCGGCCGACGTGACGATCTGGGCCATCGCCAGCTGATGACCTACCGCAAAAGACCACTCGTTATAGGTGATCGACCCGTCGGTGGCCTTCAAGGCCGCCGATGTGCCCTCGTTGCCGCTGGCGCCCTGGCCGACTCCACCGTCGAAGGTGGTGTCAGTGCCTTTGCCCCACGCGCCGTCGGATGCGGCGTCCAGGTACTTCTGAAAGTTGTAGGTAGTGCCGGATTTATCGCTGCGGAAAACAACGTTGATCGGGGTCGCAGGCAGGTTCGCATTTGTGTTGAGCGCCTTGATCGCTGGGTCGTTCCAAGTGGTAATGGCCCCATTGAAGATCTTCGCCGTCGTGGGACCGTCCAGGTTCAGCGAACTCACACCGGCGATGTTGTAGGTGACCGCGATCGGACCGAACACCGCAGGAAGATCCCACGCGGGCGAAGCGCAGCGCTGGTGCGCCCGATCGGGTTCGCCCTTTGCCGGATCCAGTGCCTTGTCGGAGCCGGCCAGGTCAGTTTCGTTATTCAGGAACTGTTCCACTCCGGCGCCGGAGCCATTGGCGTTGTAATCCAGGGTGTAGCCCGGGCACGCCCGGATATACGCGTAAACAAATTGCTCGATCGCGTTCTCCTGCGCGGTTGAACCACTTGCCAAAAGTTTCTTCTTGCCGGCGCAGTTCACCGCTACCGACGGGTGGCTGGAGCCAGGTGGCGATGACGAATTGCCTTTGCTGCCGCATGCCGATAGCACCATCGCGCCGACGATCAGCAGGCTCAGCGCGGCGGTACGTCGCTTGAACTTCACCAGACCCCCTGACCCTTCTCTGACGTTGAGTTGCGTCTCGGCAACGGCACGATGAGCCTACCGTTAACAGATAACACTGCAGAGATGAATGGATCTTTAACGACACCTTTGTGCGGGCTTTGCGTGTGCTGCGAAGAATCTGCCCGCTCCACCGCGGCTTCGCTTCGCCGCGCCCCTATCGGCGCAGCTCAGATATTGTGATCGACCTCTGCCAGGAATTCCAGCAGCAACGTGTTGACAATTGTCGGCTGCTCAATCTGTGGGCAATGGCCGGCGGCCTCGACCACCGCCGAGCGCCCCCCGGGGATCTGGTCGGCGATTTCTTTTGCCCAGCCCGGCGGGAGAAGTTTGTCGCAGGCGCCCTCGATTATGAGCGCCGGAACCTCGACACCCTGATAGGCCCGTTTGCTGGACGGGGCCGACGGCGGTGCGGCACCGGGCCTGCGGAAGCGAGCGGCCGCGAGCGCCTCCCACGCCCCGGGGGCGGTGCTGGATTCGAAACGACGTTGGACGTAGGCATCGTCGGCCGGATAGGACGGATCGTGAAAGAGCGCCTCGACGATGCGACGCATAGCCGGCACGGTGGCGTCGTAATCGTAGAGGGCGTCCATGTGTTGGTTGCGTTGGATTTCACCGCCGCCGCAGATTGCCACCAAGCTGCGCATCGGAAGCACCGGCGAGTCCGAGGTGGCATCGGTGAGCAAGTTGATCGCACCCATCGAGTTGCCGACGAAATGCGCAGACTCGACGCCGAGCTCGTCGCAGAATCGGGCAATGTGTCGGATGCGCATTCCCCGGCTGTCGTTGAAGTCGATGACTTTGGCCGATTGCCCGAAACCCAGCATGTCAGGCGCAAGAACTCGGTAGCGGCCTGCGAGCGCGGGTATGGTGTGCTCCCAGCCGATTTCGGCGCTGACACCGAATTCGCCTCCGTGCAGCAGGATCACCGGGGCGCCGGTGCCGGCCTCCAGATAGCTGGTGGCCAGCCCGTCGACCGCGGTGGTTCTGGCGTGAATTTTCACGGCATCGGAGCGGATCGCACGAATGTCAATACCTGTGATGCCAGCAGGTTCAGTTGATTGGTGACGGTCACGTCGACCAGTTCGCCTGCCTCATCCCAAATTTGGTCTGCGGAGTTGATCGCGACACCGAGCGGAGTGGGCCAAGCGCGAAGCGCATGTCCGACGGCGCGGAGCTGGTCTAGCGTACCGACCGCCGCCTGCCATCCGTACGCACAGCTGATGCAGCCCCACGGTTTGTTGTCGAGGTACACGCGGGAGTCGTCCCGCATGTCTTCGATGTAGTCCAGCGCGTTTTTTACCAATCCCGAGATACCGCCGTGGTATCCGGGCGATCCGACGATGACAGCGTCTGCCTCGCGCAGAGCCTCGATCAGCTGAATTGCCTCGCGCGTGCGAGCCGGCTCGTGCGGGTTGTACATGGGTAGCTCGATGTCGGCACCGCAATAGAGCTTGGTGCGTCCGCCTTGGCGCTCAACGGCGGCCAGGCAGTGGCGCAGCGCTCGTTCGGTCGACGAGTTCGCCCGCAAGGTGCCGCCAAGGCCCACAACCAGCGGCCCCTCGGATTCCGTCATCGACCGCGCTCCTCCTTACTTGATCGCAATGGGATTGACTGGGGAGCCCACTGCACCAACGATTCTCAACGGTGGGGCGACGAGTTGGAACTCGTACACACCATCGGCTGCACAGTCCGCCGCCAGCGCGGTGAGATCCCAATACTCGCCGAGCATCAGTCCCATGTCGCGCAGGCACAGCATGTGCATGGGCAAGAACGTTCCCTCGACCCCGGATATCGGGTCTTCGACCATGAGATTGTCGGCGGCAACCGCGGCGATCTCGTGGTCATGTAGCCAAGAAGCACACTGCCAGTCCAGGCCGGAGCCGGGCTCGCCCCCGTTGCCGGTCTCCAGAAACCTTGCCCACCAGCCGGTTCGGATCAATACGATGTCGCCTCGCCCGACTGTCACGCCCTGAGCTCGGGCGACGTCGTCAAGCTCGGCCGGGGTGATCGGGTTACCCAGCTCGAGAAACGTCTCCACCCCGCGATGCCGAACAACATCCAGCAGCACGCCGCGCGACGTAATGCCCTTGGAGTCAACCTTGTCGATGCCGCAGTGCAGTGCACCGAGGCTGGTGACCGAGTCTGCCGGGAAGCCGTTGTAAAGCTGGTCTTCGTAGTAGACGTGGGACAGCGCATCCCATTGGGTGGCGGCCTGCAGCGGCATGATGATCATGTCGTCGTTGAAGCGAAAGAGGTCGTCCTGGAAGTACTTCCCGAGTTCTTGCGCGCCCGGGTTAGTCGCCCAGTCCACCGCGTGGCGCGGCAGCGAACGGGCGTCGCCGCCGTCGATCGTCATCACGTGGATCGGGTTGTGCCGGAACTTGAACGCGCCCTGCGGGCCCGACGACCCGAAGTCGACGCCGAGCGGAAACACCTTGCCGTGCTTGACCAGACTGCCCGCTTGGGCAACCTTGTCCACGGTGATGAAGTTCAGAGTGCCGAGCTCGTCCGCGTCACCCCACCGTCCCCAGTTGCAGACGTCGTGCGCGACCCGGCGAAAGTCGGTCAGACTGGCCACGCTGCTCGCCCTTCCTCGAGTTCACGCGCAACCGCAGCGCCGAGGTTGCCGCCGTCGACCCATATCACTTGGCCCGAGATATAGCTGGCGGCTTGGCTGTTCAAGAACACCAAGACGGCGGCCTGCTCGGCCGGCTCGGCGACCCGGCCCAATGGTTTGGGGATGTCATCCAGGTAGTGCTGGCCGTAGGCTGCGCGCAGCTGATCGAGGATCGGTGTCTCGGTAACGCCCGGCCCGGTGCAGTTGATGCGAATGCCCCGAACACCGAGCGCAGCGGTATTTCTCATGGTGTACAGGATGATCGCTTCTTTGGACAATCGGTAGCCCCCGTCGGCCAGCGTGTCCGGATGGCGGCGGCACCACTCGATTCCCTCGGCCATCGTCGCGGTGTTCAACAATCCGCCGACGATCTGCTGATGCTCCCGATACCCGGACGCCGCGAGCGAGGACACACTCACGATCGACGATCCATCCGGCATCTTCTCCAGCACCGCCTCGGTCAACTGCCGTAGGCCCAGGAAGTTGATCGTAACGACTAGCGGCGGATCGCCGATACCCGAGGACACGCCGGCGATGTTGAACAACGCATCGACTTGCCCGCCAACCGAAGCCACGGCATGGTCGATGGATTCCGGGTCGGTCAAGTCAACGGTATGAAACTCCGCGCCGTCGGTGCTCGGCGGATGCTTGTCCAACCCGACGACGTGCGCGCCGAGCTCGGTGAGCTGCCGTACGACGTGAGCCCCGATGCCCGACGCACACCCGGTCACCACAGCACGGCGACCGTCGTACCGCCACTGCTGCTCTATCACGAACCCTGTTCTTTTTGCTCTTTCGCGCGCTGCGCCGCGATGACGCGGCCTTCGTTGATTTCGGCCATGGCTTCGGGAATCTCGCTTGCGGTGAACTTTCCGCCGCGACCGGTGGGCAGACCGCCGAAGGAGTAGCCCTCGTCGAACGTCGGCGCGCTCGACTCCGGGCGGCGCGCCTCGATCTTCTCGATCACCGGCTCCAGCCGCTTCTTCTTGTCGGCCAGTGCCTTAGCGTCGCGCTCAATGAACTCCGGCAGCACCTCTTTACCCATCAGCTCGATGGATTCCATGGTTCCTTCGTGGCTGCGCGGGTTGAGAAGCAGGATGATCTCGTCGACGCCGCTGTCTTCGTAGCCGCGGAGGAACTCCCGGACGGTCGCCGGTGAGCCGATGGCGCCGCGGCCTGGACCATAGGCCAGCGTGGGATCTTTCTCGCACTCTTCGAGATAGCGTTTCCACACCCCGGTCCGTCCAGGTGTGTGGATACCGGTCATGTAGTAGTGCATGATTCCGAACGAGAAGAAACCGCCGCCCATCCCGAGTCGCTCGATCGCCTGCTCGTCGGTCTTGGCCACCATCATCGACAAGTCGCCGCCGATCGCGAGGATGTTCGGGTTGATCTGCGGGGTGATCGGCACACCGCTTTCTTCGAGTTCTTTGTAGTAGCCGTTCACCCTCTCGGTGAGCGGGCCCGGCCCGGTGTACGCGAAACTCAGTGCGCCGATGCATTTCTGCGCTGCCATCTGCACCGACGCCGGCCGGGTACAGGCCACCCACACCGGCGGATGCGGCTTTTGCAACGGCTTGGGAATGACGTTGCGGGCCGGCATTTCGATGTGCTGGCCCTTGAACCCGGTGAAGGGTTCCTCGATCATGCAGCGGATCGCCACCTCCAGCGCCTCTTCCCACTGGGCACGCTTGTCTGCGGGGTCGATGTTGAAGCCGCCCAGCTCACCGATCGAGGAGGATTCTCCAGTGCCGAACTCGACCCGCCCGTCCGAGATCAGGTCGAGGGTGGCGATGCGTTCGGCGACCCGTGCCGGATGGTTGACGGCCGGCGGCAGATGCATGATGCCGAAGCCCAGCCGAATGTTCTTGGTGCGTTGGCTGGCCGCCGCCAAGAACATCTCCGGCGCGGTGGAATGGCAGTACTCCTCGAGGAAGTGGTGCTCGGTGAGCCAGACCGTGGAGAAGCCGGCCT
>DAIODV010000235.1:0-220 GCA_036746615.1 Mycobacterium sp. | reverse complement strand
TATCGGCGGCCTCGACCTCGTCGAGACAGTCGTTCAGCAGGACGTGCTCGTCGTCGGGCTGCCAAGGGCGGGGCAGGGCGAATTCGTAGAACAATGAGATTTTCAACTGGTACCTCCGGGAACAATTGAGTGAGTTGCGCTTTCACTGACCAGATGCTTGGCCGCGACGTAGCCGAACGTCATCGCCGGCCCGATGGTCGCGCCGGCACCGGCGTAGCTG
>DAIODV010000234.1:0-6260 GCA_036746615.1 Mycobacterium sp. | reverse complement strand
GCCGAGCACGCCGGGCACCGGCATCCGCCGGTCGCCGTAGCGATGGATATTGCCCATCACCGCGAGCAAGGCAGCGTCGTCGACACGCGCCAGCGCAGGCCGCTGCACCATCACGCAGAACACGTCGGTGCCGTACACGACCGCGGTACCCAACACCGCGATCATCGCGAGCCAACCGGCAACTTGCGCCATCGCAGACCCCTTTCGCATTAAGTGTTAGCAACGCTAACCCCAGGCGCTGATTTTGGCAATAGCACCGCTAGCTTTTATATCGGCGCTAACATGACTGCTTATGGCCATCGAGGACCGTCGGGCCCGCGAGCGGGCTGCACGACGCCAACTCATTACCACCACGGCACGCAAGCTGGCCGAACAAGAAGGCTGGGATGCGGTCACCACCCGCCGGCTTTCCAACGAGATCGAATACAGCCAGCCGGTCCTGTACAAGCACTTCCCGAGCATGGAAGCCGTCGTCGCCTCTGTCGCCGTCCAGGGATTCGGCGAGCTCGGCAACGCGCTGGCCACGGCGCGCAGCGGCGCGACTGATGGCCGGGATGCCCTGGAGCGAGTCACCCACGCATTCATCGGATTTGCCCACGACAATCCCGCCCTGTTTGATGCCATGTTCATCCGACCCACGACACTGCATTTCGCCGCCGAGGACACCCCCGCCGAGTTGAACGAGGCCTTCGCAGAGCTGCGCGCAGCGGTCGACCTGGTCGCAGGACCAAGGGACACCGACACGCTCGCCGAAGTGTTCTGGGCGGCCCTGCACGGCCTCGTCACCCTCGATCGCGGCGGTCGGTTACGTCCGGAACATCACGGCACTCGGGTGGATCTGCTGCTCTCCGGGTTTTCGCAGCCGACGTGAGGCTGGTCACAGCCGCAAAGTGTCACATCGGCGCACTGGGCGGTGTCTCAAGGGCAGAACACCCCCAAGAACAGGAGACAGCAATGACCGACCAGCGCACTCACATCGTCGTGATCGGGGGCGGATACGCCGGGACGCTGGCCGCTAACCACCTGCGGCTGCGCGCGGATGTCGACATCACCCTTGTGAATCCACGTCCGGTCTTCGTCGAGCGGATCCGGTTGCATCAGTTGGCCGCAGGCAGCGGCACTGCCGCCGTCGACTACGGCACCCTGCTCGGCGAGGGCATCCGGCTGGTGGTCGACAGCGCCGAGCGGATCAACAGCACCGAGCGCCAGATCGAGCTGGGCTCTGGCGCGGTGTTGGACTACGACTACCTGATCTACGCGGTCGGCAGCACGGGCGCAGTACCGTCGTCGGTGCCCGGTGCAGTCGAATTCGCCTATCCTGTCGCTGAATTCGAGTACGCCGAAAGGCTGCGCGCAGCACTCGACGAGCTGCATCCCCAAGCGCCGGTCACCGTCATCGGCGCCGGCTTAACCGGCATCGAAACGGCATCCGAGCTGGCCGAGCAGGGCCGGCGGGTGACCCTGGTCTGCGGCGGGCTGCTGGGCCCGTCGCTGAGCGGGCCCGGACGGCGTTCGGTGGCCAAGTGGCTGCGCCGCCTCGGTGTCACGGTGCTCGAAACCGACGTAGTCCGCGAGGTCCGCTCCGACGCGGTCGTATTCGCAGACGGCGCCATTCGGCCCAGCGCGCTGACGGTATGGACCGCGGGCTTCGGCGTGCCGGAGCTGGCCGCCCGCAGCGGACTGAGCACCGACAAGCTTGGCCGGTTGCTGACCGATGAAACACTGACCAGCGTGGACGACCCGCGCATCGTGGCAGCCGGTGACGCGGCCGCGCCGTCGGATCAGCCGTTGCGAATGAGCTGCCAGGCCGCGATTCCGCTCGGCGCCCAAGCCGCCAACACGGTGCTGAGCCGCATCGCAGGTACGGCGCCCGCGGAGATCAACCAGGCTTTCACTGGCCAGTGCATCAGCATCGGTCGCTCCTACGCCACGGTTCAGCTCGCCCGTCCCGATGACACCCCGGTGAACCTGTACATCGGCGGCCGGTTTGCCGCGTCGATCAAGGAATTGGTCTGCAAAGGCACGGTATGGGGCATTCGCCGTGAAGCCGCCAAGCCGGGGTGGTACCGCTGGCTCAAGGGCGGCAAGCGGGCCGAGCAACTCGCGCGCGAAGTGGTCACGGTGCCGTGACCACCTCCGACGAGCACGCCGAACGGTTCATGTTGCTACGGCCGTTGCTGTTCACGATCGCATACGAAATCCTCGGCTCAGCAACAGAATCCGACGACGTGCTGCAGGACAGCTATCTGCGCTGGGCGAAGGTAGACCTGGAAGAGGTCCACGACACCAAGTCCTACCTGGCTCGGCTGGTCACCCGGCAGGCGCTCAACGCGCTGCGCGCTGGCGCTCGGCGCCGCGAGGACTACGTCGGGCCATGGCTGCCCGAGCCCCTTCTGCTCGACGAGCAGGACCCCTCGGCCGATGTCGTTCTGGCCGAATCGGTTTCGATGGCGATGCTGGTGCTGCTGGAGACGTTGGGACCCGACGAACGCGCAGTGTTCGTGCTGCGCGAGGTGTTCGGCTTCGATTACGACGAAATCGCCTCAGCGGTCGGCAAATCTGTGGCGGCGGTGCGCCAAGTCGCCCATCGAGCACGCGAACACGTGCAGGCACGGCGCCGGCGGTTCACCCCGGTGGACCCCGAGCAAAATGCCCGCATCACTGCACAATTCATGGCCGCGGCGTCGACGGGCGATGTGGAAGCCGTGATGGCGATGCTGGCACCCGACGTGGTGTGGACCGCCGACAGTGGCGGTAAAGCCAGCGCGGCCCGCCGACCGGTCGTGGGAGCAGAAAAGGTCGCTCGCGCGGTCGTCGGGCTGGTGGGCCGGGCCGCTCAAATTCCCGACGTTCGCGTGGAACTGGCAACGTGCAACTCCGCGCCGGCCGTCCTGCTGTATCGCGAGGACCTGCTCGAGGGCGTGTTCACCATCGAGATCATCGACGGCGTGATCACCAACTTCTACGCGACGCGCAACCCCGACAAGTTGACCAGGCTGACAACCCCACACGAGATAACTCGCGGCTGAACTGCCAAGCTGGTGTGGTGAGAATCGACCGGCTCGGCGATCTTGGCGGCGCACCCGAAGTGTTGCGCGCCATCGGCGACGCCACCAGCCGGCTCGATCTGCCGCCGCCGGCCGCGCTGACCGGTGACTGGTTCGGTGCGCAGGCCGTGATCGCGCCGAGTGTGTTGGTGCGACCCGTCGATGCCGCCGAGGCTTTCGCCGTGCGACCGGGCGCGGACAGCTCGGCGGTCGGCGGCGGCTGGGTCGGCTACCTGTCCTACCCCGATCCGGGCGCCGACGGACAGCCCGCGCGGGTGCCAGAAGCCGCAGGCGGCTGGACGGACTGCGTACTGCGCTGCGACCGTGACCGGCAGTGGTGGTATGAGAGCCTCTCCGGCGCTGCGATGCCGGGTTGGCTGGCCGACGCACTGGCCGCCCCGGCGTCGGCGCGTCCTTTCCGCATCGCCTGGGACGCAGCGGACCGTCGGGCGCATCGCAACGGAGTGCTGGCCTGCCTGGAAGCCATCCGCGCGGGCGAGGTCTACCAGGCCTGCGTGTGCACACAGTTCGCCGGCACGATCACCGGAGAACCGCTGGACTTCTTCGTCGACGGCGTTGCGCGCACCGCACCGGCGCGGGCCGCGTTTGTCGCCGGGGCGTGGGGCGCGGTGGCCTCGCTGTCGCCCGAGCTGTTTCTGCGCCGTTGTGGTGAGGTCGTCACGTCGAGCCCGATCAAAGGAACGTTGCCTCTGGCCGCTCCCCCGTCGGCGTTGAGGTCCTCGGTCAAAGATGTCGCCGAGAACATCATGATCGTCGATCTGGTCCGCAACGACCTGGGCCGCATCGCCGTCACCGGATCGGTCACCGTGCCGGAGCTTCTGGTCGTGCGGCCGGCGCCGGGTGTCTGGCACCTGGTGTCGACGGTGTCGGCGCTGATGCCGGTGGAGCTGCCGACGTCGGCGCTTCTCGACGCCGCATTCCCGCCGGCTTCGGTGACCGGTACTCCCAAACTGCGCGCGCGCCAACTGATTTCACAGTGGGAGCGATCAAGGCGCGGAGTCTATTGCGGCACAGTCGGTTTGGCCTCGCCGATAGCCGGCTGTGAGCTCAACGTCGCAATCCGAACCGTGGAATTCGACCCGGCCGGCAATGCCGTGTTGGGGTCCGGCGGCGGCATCACCGCCGACTCCGACGTCGACGCCGAATGGGAGGAATGCCTGCACAAGGCAGCGCCTATCCTTAGCGCGGGCGCCGACTCAGCTGCGAGATCGCAACACCGCGTCGTAGAGCTCACGCCGTGACGGTGCTCCCGGCGTTGCAGTAATCACTTGCGAGCAGGCGTCTTTGACACCCATCCCCGCGTCGACAAGAGCACTCGCCTGGGCCACCAGCGTGGGCAGATCGGCGCGCACGACGGCACCGGCCAGCACGACGGTGATCTCGCCGAGCACGCCGTCGGCCGCCCACGTCGCGAGTTCGGAAAGCGATCCGCGGACCACTTCCTCGTGCACTTTGGTCAGCTCTCGGCACACCGCCGCCCGGCGATCCCCGCCGAGCTGGTCGACCGCGTCACGCAGGCAGGCGGCTAGCCGGCGCGGCGATTCGAAGAACACCGTCGTGCGTCGCTCCTCGGCAAGCGATGCCAGCCAAGCCTTTCGCGCCGACTGCTTGCGGGGTGCGAATCCCTCGAAGCAGAACTTGTCTGAAGCCAGTCCCGAGACCGCCAGCGCGGTGGTCACCGCCGACGGGCCGGGCAGACACTGCACAGGCAGGCCAGCGTCGACGCACGCCTGCACCAGGCGATGGCCCGGGTCGTTGATCAGTGGCATCCCGGCGTCGCTGACCACCAGCACCGTGGCGCCTGTTCTGATTGCGTCGACCAGCTCAGGGACGCGGGACGACTCGATGTGATCGAAGAAGCTGACGACATTGCCGCCGATGCGAACATCGAGCGCCTTGGCCAGCGTCCGCACCCGCCGGGTGTCCTCGGCGGCGACGACATCGGCCGACGACAAGGCGGCGATCAGCCGCGGTGAGGCATCGGACGGCTGGCCCAATGGCGTCGCGCCCAGCAACAGTCGGCCAGCTGTCATGGCCCACAGCCTACGATCGGTCGCGTGACCACCGCTCCGCCCGATGAACTCGTGACTGAGCGGGCCGTTCCCGTCATCAGCCCCGGGCCGATGATGCCGGTGCCCGACTTCGGGCCTGTCGACCGGTTCGAAGGCTGGGTGGTGACCGCCGTGATCGCCGCGCTTGCCGCGGTGACGCGGACGGTGAACCTCGGGTCGCCGACCGATGCCGGCACACCGATTTTCGACGAAAAGCATTACGCGCCGCAGGCCTGGCAGATGCTGCACAACCACGGCGTCGAGGACAACCCCGGATACGGTCTGGTGGTTCATCCGCCGGTCGGTAAGCAGCTGATCGCGATCGGTGAGGCCATCTTCGGCTACAACGGGGTGGGCTGGCGGTTCACCGGCGCCATGCTCGGCATTTTGCTGGTAGCGCTGGTGGTGCGGATTGTGCGACGGATCAGCCGCTCGACATTGGTCGGTGCGATCGCCGGACTGCTGGTGATCGGTGACGGCGTCAGCTTTGTGGTGGCACGCACGGCGTTGCTCGACGGCTTTCTTGCTTTCTTTGTGGTCGCGGCATTCGGTGCATTGATCGTTGACCGGGACCAGGTGCGCGAACGCATGCACGTGGCGCTCATCGAGGGCCGCAGCAACGAGACGGTGTGGGGACCGCGGCTGGGTGTTCGCTGGTGGCGGTTCGGCGCTGGCGTACTGCTCGGGTTGGCTTGTGGGACAAAGTGGTCCGGGCTGTATTTTGTGGTGTTCTTCGGGTTGATGTCGTTGGCGTTCGACGTCGCGGCGCGCCGCCAATACCAAGTGCTGCGCCCGTGGCTGGGCGTCATCCGTCGCGACGTTGTTCCTACCGCCTACGCCTTGCTACTCATCCCGTTCGCGGTGTACCTGGCCAGCTACGCGCCCTGGTTCGCTTCCGAGACCGCGATCGATCGACACGAGGTCGGCCAATCGATCGGACCGCATTCGGATTTCCCGCTACCCGATGCCATCCGGTCGCTGTGGCATTACACCGCCAAGGCCTACGAATTCCACGCCGGCCTGACGAATTCGGCTGGCAACTACCATCCCTGGGAATCCAAACCGTGGGCGTGGCCGATGTCGCTGCGGCCGGTGCTCTATGCCATCGACCAGCAGAACGTCCCGGGCTGCGGCGCTCAGT
>DAIODV010000233.1:0-6260 GCA_036746615.1 Mycobacterium sp. | reverse complement strand
CCGTAGGAGTCGTTCGGCGACGACCCGCTGCGGATGCTGCGCGCCGCGCGGTTCGTCTCGCAACTGGCTTTCGCCGTCGCCCCGCGTGTGCGCTCGGCGATCGAGGAGATGGCGCCGGAGCTGGGCCGGATCACCGCCGAACGGGTGGCGGCCGAACTCGACAAGCTGGTGCTGGGCGACGACCCGGTGGCCGGCATCGAGCTGATGGTGCAGACCGGGATGGGTGAAGTCGTGCTGCCGGAAGTCGGCGGCATGCAAATGGCGATCGACGAGCACCACCAACACAAAGACGTCTATCAGCATTCGCTGACCGTGCTGCGCCAGGCGATCGCGTTGGAAGACGACGGCCCCGACCTGGTTTTGCGGTGGGCGGCGCTGCTGCACGACATCGGCAAGCCGGCGACGCGTAAGCACGAGCCCGACGGCGGAGTCAGCTTCCACCACCACGAGGTGGTCGGCGCGAAGATGGCCCGAAAGCGGTTGCGGGCGTTGAGATATTCCAAGCAGATGGTCGACGACATCTCCCAGCTGGTGTACTTGCATCTGCGATTCCACGGCTACGGTGAGGGCAAGTGGACCGACTCGGCTGTGCGTCGCTATGTCACCGACGCAGGGCCGTTGTTGTCGCGGCTGCACAAGTTGGTGCGCGCCGATTGCACCACCCGCAACCGGCGCAGAGCCGCCCGGTTGCAGGCCAACTACGACAGCCTTGAGGCCCGCATCGCCGAGCTGGCCGCGCAGGAGGATCTGCAGCGAGTCCGTCCCGATTTGGATGGCAACGAGATTATGGAACTACTGGGCATTCCGCCGGGCCCGCAGGTGGGGGAGGCGTGGAAGTATCTCAAAGAATTGCGGCTGGACCGCGGCCCGCTGACGCGGGATGAGGCGATCGCCGAGTTGATGACGTGGTGGCGCTCCCGCGGGAACCACTAGCGACCGGGCGGCGTCTCACCTGGCATGGAGTACTGCTTGGGCGCCGACGGCTCGGCGACGATCTGGGACCGCGGCCCGGATCTCGACCTCGACGGTGATGGCCGGCTGGATGCGGTGAGCCTGGATTTCGACGGCGACGGGCTCGTCGATGACGCCTTAGCCGATTTCGACGGCGACGGCATCGCCGACCATGCCGTCCTCGATCTCGACAACGACGGCGTCGCGGAAAGCTACTTCACCGACGACGGGTCGGGGACTTGGGCCCTGCCCGCCAGTCCGCCGCGCGCCGGCCAGTCCGCGCACCTCCGTTGGCTGGGGCTTGACGGTGTCGAGCACACCGGCGGGCCGCTGGTGGACCTTGACGGCGACGGCCAGGCCGACGACCGGCTCCTTGACAGCGATGGAAATGGACTGGCCGACCGCGCAATCGGCGCAGACGACAACGGCATGACGGGCTACGTCGATACCGACGGCGACGGACGCTGGGACGTCAAGCTGACCGACACCGACGGCGACGGCACCGCCGACGCGGCCAGCGCGCTGCACCCCGAAACGTAGGCTGCTATCCGGACGATGGCCGCGGCAGCGCATACAGCGCCATACGACGGTTGCTCATGTCGTGCTCACCGAGGAACGCGCAGCCGGCCATTTCGCACACTCGCCGCGCCGTGGCATTGCGATGGTCAGGATCGAACATGATTCTGCGACAACGGGGTTCGAGTTCGAAGATGCTTGTGACGATGCGTGGCAGAAGAAGCGGACCGATACCTTTGTTGAGGATCGTCAAATCACCGATGGCCGCGTGTACGCCGATGTCGTCGGGCTCAGCGTCGTATCGGGTGGCGATGGAATCCTTTGCCGCTCTGTACACCTCGACATAGCCGCCGGCGTTACCGTGCAAGCTGCCGATGAATGGGCGGGAGAAGTTCCCGTCGAGCTGGGCCTGCAGGTATCGGCGCCAGCGTGCCACCGGCCACGCCGACTCCCACGTCTCGACCAAATGCGGCATGTTCATCCACTCGGCGACCATCTCGGCGTCGGCATCTGGATCGACCAGGCGCAGCGCGAACGGCTCGGCCAGTATCGGGGTAGGCGGCGGCGCCAGGTTGCGAACTTCGTCGCTAAGGCCTTCGGTCAGCTCCCGCGGCAGGATCAGTGTGCTCATCGACCGGCGCTCCTGCTAATGGGCGCGGCTCTCTTCGCGCGTTCCGCGCTCATCGACCGGCGCCCGGCGGCCCAGCGAAGGCCTGGGCGATCTGCAGCCAGTGTTGCGCGTCGTCGCCCTCGGCGGTCAAGTCAAGGTCACGCAGCGCCCGCCGCTGGGTGACCAGGCAGCAGAAGTCTTCGGCGTCGCCGGTGACTCGCTGCGCGGCGTCCGGCGGGCCCCACGACCAGGTGCTGCCGTCGGGGGCGCGAAGTTCGACATGAAACGCCTCGGTGGGTGCCGGCAGTCCGTTGACGGCGAAGGCGTAGTCGCGGGTGCGCACTCCGATATGGGCGACCGAACGCAGCCGGACACTTGGTCGGCGCTTGACGCCGAGGGTGTCGGCGACGTCGAGTCCGTGTGCCCAGGTCTCCATCAGTCGCGCGGTGGCCATTGACGCAGCGCTCATCGGCGGTCCGAACCACGGCAGCTTGCGGCCGTCGGGAACCGTCAACAGCGCGTCGTGTAACCGCGCACGGGTGATCCGCCAATCGGCGAGCAATTCGGCAGGCGCAGTGGCGGCGAGTTCGTCGGCGCCCGCGTCGACAAAACCAATTGGGTTGGCCGCGGCCATCTCCAACAGCCCTGCGAAGGCCGGCTCGTCGGTGACCGCCGTCAACGCGACGCGGTCGGTCCACAGCAGGTGTCCGATCTGATGGGCGATGGTCCAGCCCGCGGCAGGGGTTGATGCCGCCCAGCGGTCTGCGGCGAGCGGCGCGACCAACGCGTCGAGCTCGTCGCTTTCGGCGCGCAGGTCAGCCACGATCTGTTGTAGGCCAGCCATGCGTGTACCTTAAGCCAGCTGGCCGCGGCGCTCGACGATGCTGTGGGCGGCCAGCCCGCACAGATAGATCCCGGTCCCCGCCAATATCAGTGCGGGAAAGTGGCCGTCGGGCGGAATGACGGTGGCGGCGGCGGTGATTGCGCCGATGAACGCCAGCCAAAACAGCGAATCTTGTACGGCGAAAACGTGTCCGCGTAGCGCGTCGTCCACATCGATCTGAATCGCCGTGTCGGCGCAAAGTTTGATTACTTGGCCGGCCGCGCCCAACAAGAATCCTCCCGCGACCATCACCGCCAGCTGCAGGCTCGCCCCGACGAGCTGGATCGTCGCGGCGATCGCCAATGCCCCGTTGGCGGTGGCGTAGCGCCCCCAGCGGCGCACTACGGGCGGCGTCATTGCATTGGCCAGAAAGGACCCTGTCCCGGTGGCGGCCAGGAACAACGCTGCACCGCCTAACGCGCCGACGGATGCAGCGCCGCCGCTGCGCACCAGCAGCAGCACCACCAGGGTGTTGACGCCGAACGCCATTCGATGCGCCGCCAACCCGAACAGGGTGGCGCTGACCGTGGGGCGCTGCCGCACCGTGCGTACGCCGTGCATCCACCCGGTGATCACCGCGTAGATCACCGATCCGTGGATCGCCCGCCGGGTGTCGTCAGGACCCAGCACGTGATCGTCGAACCGCAGCGATAGCAACAGCGCGATCAACACGGGGACGGTGACAAGCAAGATGATCGAGGCGGCCCCGGCGTCGCCGGAACCGAACAGCGTGCGGGGCACCAACATGAAGTTGGCGCCGACGAACGCGGCGATCGCGCCGGACGCCGACGCGATCGAGTTCATCGTCACGACCTGTTCGCGGGGCACCACATGGGGCAGGGCGGCGGACATGCCGGAGGAGACGAACCGGGAAAGACCGTTGACGACCAGTGCGCCGCACAGCACCAGCATGTTGCCCGCGCCGACGGCCAAGCAGATTCCCACCAGGGCCACCGACAGCAGCCGGCCCAGGTTCGCCCCGACCAGCACCAGCCGACGGTCCCAGCGGTCCATCAGCGCACCGGCGAACGGGCCCAGCAATGAGTAGGGCAAGAACAGCACCGCGAAGGCACCGGCGATCGCCATCGGGCGCGCGGCACGCTCGGGGTTGAACAGCAGCGCTCCGGCCAGGCCGGCCTGGAACAGCCCGTCGCCGAACTGGCTTGCCGTGCGCAACTCCAACAGTCGCCAGAAGTCGGGCAAGCCGCGCACCGAGCGCCAGAGCGCGACAGGTGCACGCGTGTGAGTCACCGAACCTACTTCCCCGTGCTGGCCCGGCTAACCGAGACGACACCGCCTGGGCATCAGGCCCCTGGTAACAACAGTACAAATATCGCGGAGCGCCCTGCTTGTTCACGACAGCGACCCCGCGCGGATGCCATGATGGAGTGGTGGCGCAGCCCGAGGATCCGGAGGACTTTATTGCCCCTGCCGCGCAACGTGTGCGGGCGGGCACTTTGCTTCTGGCCAACACGGATCTGCTTGAGCCGACGTTTCGCCGCAGCGTGATTTACATCGTCGAGCACAACGACGGGGGCACGTTGGGTGTGGTGCTCAATCGCCCCAGTGAGACCGCGGTGTACAACGTGTTGCCGCAATGGGCGAAGTTGTCGGCGAAACCGAAGACGATGTTCATCGGGGGACCGGTGAAACGTGATGCGGCACTGTGCTTGGCGGTGCTGAAAGTCGGCGCCGAACCCGACGGCGTTGAAGGCCTGCGTCATGTGGCGGGCCGCATGGTGATGGTCGACCTGGACGCCGAGCCCGATTCGATCGCCCCACTGGTGGAGGGGGTGCGGATCTTCGCGGGCTACAGCGGCTGGACGATCGGTCAGCTGGAAGGCGAGATCGAGCGCGACGACTGGATTGTGCTGTCGGCGTTGCCATCTGACGTTCTGGTCCAGCCGAGGGTGGATCTGTGGGGGCGGGTGCTGCGGCGCCAGCCGCTGCCGCTTTCGCTGCTGGCCACTCATCCGATCGACATCAGCCGAAACTAAAAACCGTCAGCGGCAACAGGTTTCAGCGCGATTTCAGCGGCAGGCGAGCGTGCAGGTCGCGCAGACGCCCTCACAGCTAGCGGCTTCGCGACGCAGTGCGTAGCGCGCGCTATGCCAAGCGCCGACCCCGACGGTGCCAACGGCTCCCACAATGCACACCGCCAGGCAGACCCCGACGAGCGGAAGTGCGACACCGTGCTGCGCGGCCAGTGAGACCGTCCCGCCGGCGGCCAGCATTACCGCGGCCGCGAGCTGTGGCGGCGCAACCGTGCGCATCGCCACCCGAGTGGTATCGGTGGTGACTGGTCGGGCTAACGACCACAACCCTCGCGCGGCCATGACCACAGCCGCGCATACGCACAGCACTCCGGCGATGAGCATGGGGCCACAATACGAGGCGGCCCCACTCGCCGTCGTGTTGGCTACTAGTGGGCGAGCGCTGACGCCGACGGCGGGGCTGCGGCCGGAGCCGGCGCGGCGGCAGGCTGCGGCGGGGCCGGAGGTGGGTTGGAGCCCGGCGGGCCGGCCCGGAACCCGTTGACGATGGCGTCGGTGGCCGGCGCCTCAGCGACTGCCGTGGCGGCATCGGTCGTCACTGCCAGCGACACCAGATATTTGTCCGGCCCGGAGCTGACGATCACGTGGCGACGTGAGGTGTTGAGCGTCATCTCGTTCTCGCGGTAGGTGCCCTCGATGATCGACGACGGAGAGCCGTTGAAATCGGCCAGCGAGGCGTTGGTGGTTCGCCAGCCGGGCAGCGCCGCGCTGTCGAGGTAGCCGTGAGTGATGGCCTCCTTCGGGTCGAAATCGCCGACCAGCCGGTACACCACCAGCTGCGCGTTGGAGGTGTAGAGGCTGGCGCTCCGACGGTTGGCGGTCACCACGAACGCGTCGGGGACATTGGGGTCGGGCACCTGCGTCCATCCGGGCGGCATGGGCAAGATGAGGTCAAGCGCGTTGAAGTTCTGCGCTTTCTGCGGCTCCATCTTGACGTTCTTGCTGGCGAAGAAATCACGCAGCGTCCCGGATCGGGCCGCAACGAGCATCGGCGGCGGTGGCGGTGCGGCCGCCGGGGCGAGTGCGGGTGAGGCCGGGGACGGCACCGCGGGGGCAGCGGGCGCCGTCCCCGGCAGGGGGTAGCCAACAGCCCCCGGCGTGACCGTGACAGCCTGCGGCGTCACGGGGGGGGCGGGGACGGGAGCGGGATTGGGTCGGGGCGGAAACACTGGTTCCGCTGACGCGGTGGGGCAGGCAAAGCCCAGCACACCCACGACTCCGACGGCGAGACCCGCGACAGCTACCC
>DAIODV010000232.1:3075-6333 GCA_036746615.1 Mycobacterium sp. | reverse complement strand
CCTGCTCGAGATCGAACCGGTGGCCAGCGTCGACCCGCTGCGGCCGATCGCGCATGTGCGCGCCAACGCCGTCGAGGTCAAAGACGACGCGGTACTGGGCAATCTCAGCGTGGCCGTCGCGCATGCATTGATTTCCACGCTGCTGTCAGCCGAGGCCGTCGGCGTCGCGCGGTGGGCCACCGATACCGCTGCGGAATACGCCAAGATCCGTGAACAGTTCGGCAGGCCGATCGGTCAGTTCCAGGCTGTCAAACACAAGTGTGCCGAGATGATCGCCGACACCGAGCGAGCCACCGCAGCCGTGTGGGATGCCGCCCGCGCCATCGACGAGGCCCGTCAAAACGGTTGGGACATCGAGGGTTCGGCGGTCGAATTCGCCGCGGCGGTGGCGGCGACGTTGGCGCCGGCGGCCGCGCAGCGCTGCACGCAGGATTGCATCCAGGTGCATGGTGGTATCGGCTACACCTGGGAACACGACGCAGGCGTGTACTACCGCCGCGCGCTGATGGTGGCGGCCTGCTTTGGCCGCAATGCCGAATACCCGCAGCGGGTGGTCGATACCGCGACCGGCACGGGGATGCGCGAGCTCAACATCGACCTCGATCCCGACACCGAAAAACTGCGGGCGGACATTCGTGCCGAGGTCGCCACCCTCAAGGCGATGCCCCGCGAAGAGCGCACCACCGCGATCGCCGAAGGCGGCTGGGTCCTGCCGTATCTGCCTAAGCCCTGGGGGCGGGCAGCCGATCCCGTCGAGCAGATCATCATCGCCCAGGAGTTCAGCACCGGGCGGGTGAGGCGGCCACCGATCGGCATCGCGGCTTGGATCGTCCCGTCGATCGTGGCCTTCGGCACCGACGAGCAGAAACAACGTTTCCTGCCGCCGACGTTCCGCGGCGAGATGATCTGGTGCCAGCTGTTTTCCGAGCCGGGCGCAGGGTCGGACCTGGCTGGGTTGAGCACCAAGGCAACCAAGGTCGACGGCGGCTGGCGCATCAGTGGACAGAAGATCTGGACCACCGCAGCCCAGTTCTCGCAGTGGGGTGCGCTGCTGGCCAGGACGGACCCGAGCGCACCAAAGCACAACGGCATCAGCTACTTCCTGCTCGACATGAGCAGCGAAGGCGTGGACGTCAAGCCGCTTCGTGAGCTCACCGGCGGCGCGATGTTCAACACGGTATTCATCGACGACGTGTTCGTGCCCGACGACTGTGTGCTCGGCGAGGTGAACCGAGGCTGGGAAGTCAGCCGCAATACGCTGACGGCAGAACGGGTTTCGATCGGCAGCAGCGAAGCACCATTTTTGGCCAACCTCGACCAGTTCGTCGAGTTCATTCGCGACGGGCAGTTCGACCAGATCGCGCAGAACCGCGCCGGACAGCTGATCGCGGAGGGCCACGCCGCCAAGGTGCTCAACATGCGTTCGACGCTGTTGACGTTGGCGGGTGGCGATGCGATGCCGTCGGCGGCGATCTCCAAGCTGTTGTCGATGCGCACCGGCCAGGGCTACGCGGAATTCGGGGTGGCCTCCTTCGGCTCTGACGCGGCGATCGGCGACCCCGAAACCCTGCCCGGCAAGTGGGACGAATACTTACTGGCCAGCCGCGCCACGACCATCTACGGCGGCACGTCCGAAGTGCAGCTCAACATCATCGCCGAGCGGCTGCTGGGGCTGCCTCGCGACCCGTAGGCCTGGATATGGGCAATCCACGCCGACCTGACGGTGGATCAGATCGACGTGGATTGGCTTGCGGGCCGGCTAGCCCCGCCTGTCGACCGGCGAGGCTAGCCGGTGCTCCCCCTCATGGGATGGGCTCACCGCCACCAACCGCCAGGGCCCCAGCCGCCGTGGCCCCGGTCGTCCCAGTCGTGGTCGCCGTCGCCGCGGCCCCAGCCGCCGTGGCCCATGCCGCGGTGGTCCCAGCCACCACGGCCGCCGCCGGGACCCCAGCCGTGGCCGCCGCCCCCACCGCCGTCGCCGCCGCGAACCGGAACAACGTGGACTGGGCCTTGGACGGCGGGGATATGTGCGGGCGCTGCGTTGGCCGCCGGTGTGGCACCGAACAGCATCGCGCCGGCGACGGCGCTCGCGCCGGCTGCGCCTGCTACTAGGCGACGGGCAGAAGTTAGCGAGATCGACATTTCGATCACTCCCTTCATATCGTGATACTTACAACAGTAAGACTCATTGCTTAGCAAATGCCCAATTATTGCGCTGATAAACCTGAATGTCGATTTTCTGGTATTCCACTAGTTATTGCTTTTGCTGGTCATTAGCCTCATGACATACGTGCATACTGATCTCAGTAGTTACGGAGCCAGCATGTCTTATTATAGATATAGCAAACACAAATACCGAGGATGATTTCTGGCGGGGCAGCAGCGCTGGCCGACACGTTGCGTAGTCGCTGCACAACACCGCCATGACGGACATACTTATGTCCTGAGCTACTGAAACACTGCCGACAGAAGGTCGTCGATCCGCATGGAACCCAGCCCCCCGTCGTTCCGAGCCGAGCCCGAAGAGGGCTCGGACGCTGCGGCATCGACCGAACGCCTCACGAGCGTTCATCAAGACGCCGCACCACCTCCGCGCGGCCAACGAACACGACGGACCGTTGACCTGCGGCCCGCCACACACCGAGCTCTCGACATCTGGCAGCGAGAAGCCGCTGACCGTCTCGGATTCGCCCGGGTCACCGGACAAGAGGTCATTGCAGCGCTCATCGACCTGCTGTTGTCCGATCCCAAACTTTCCGCCGAGGTGACCCGCATGATCCGGGATCGGCACTGACCCTGCTAGCTTCGCCGTCATGGCAGAAGCGCAACGTCCCGACCGCCGCGAGCATGTTGTCATCGACGAGCGCGGCACACTGGAGTCATTCCTCGACGACTATCGAGACATCGTCGTGCGCAAGGTCTCCCATCTGTCCGACACCGATGCGCGCCGCCGGCTCGTCCCGACGCCAACCACTGTCGGCGGGCTGATCAAGCACCTGCGCTGGGCGGAATACGGCTGGTTCCAACAGCTTTTGCAGGAACGAAGCGACGACAACCGTCGCGCCCACGAACGCTCCTGGGAGTTCGAATTCCTCGCCGACGAATCACTGCCGACACTGATCGCCGAATACAAAACTCAGTGCGAGGAGTCCCGGCGCATTGCAGCGCGGTATCCGCTCGATCACGTTGTGCCGCACCGTCGCTTCGGGTCGGTGTCGCTGCGCTGGATCTACGTGCACATGATCGAGGAGACTGCCC
>DAIODV010000232.1:2390-3045 GCA_036746615.1 Mycobacterium sp. | reverse complement strand
GGGCGCCCCGGTGCGGTGCGCATCTGCGCCGCCCGGAGCCTCAACCCGCGACCCGGGAACGCGCCAGATGGCCGCCGATGCGGTTCGCTAGTCGGTCAGGGAAGCGTCGTACATCGTCGACGACGATCGGAATCACCGTCCAGCCGACTTCTTGGACGCCCGCGAAACGTGCTTTATCCCTGAGCATCTCAAAGCGGCCGACATGCCAATCCACGCTCTCGTACTCCGCCGCCACGCGCGCTTCCGGCCAAGCGAAGTCGACCCGCCACAATTCGCCATTAAAACCGTGAATCTCGTATTGAAGCTCGGGCAGCGGCAGCCCATGATCGATCATTACAAGCCGTGCTTCGCTTTCCATAGCTGATTCCGACCGCGAGTCAACAAACGGCATTAGCTCGCGCACCACGACGATGCCGCGTCGACCGCGCTGCTCCAGCACGGCCTCCTCGAGTTCTCGCCGTGTACACCATCCCGAGCGCAATGCGGCATCGAGAGTCGCCAGTGCTCGGGGTCGTCGGAGTTCTCGGGCAACCTCTACAGCGGTCCATGCCGGTGCCGTAGTGAGACGACTTGCGACATGCCGTAGTTCGGCTCCGGTTCGTTGATGCACCGCCAGACCAACGGTTGGGCGCATCCGCACCCCGGGATCCAAAAC
>DAIODV010000232.1:0-2380 GCA_036746615.1 Mycobacterium sp. | reverse complement strand
CCCGAGCGCAATGCGGCATCGAGAGTCGCCAGTGCTCGGGGTCGTCGACGTCAAACCCATACAGCCTGGCGGCGGTTCCCATGCAAGTGACTGCGTGACGGCCCATGAATGTATCAAGAGCCTGCAAGCGCCCCAAGAGGTCTGGCTCAGTCGCGGCATAAACGCCGTACCACACCCGGATGAGCCCGCCATTCTTCACCTGGACGTCAAGTTCTTGACGGGTCATCACGCTTAGCAACTGCTTTGTGGTCGCGAATCCACCGAACTCATCCAGAAGGTTAGATGTGTCGGCACGCATCCCAGGAGTGTGCGGGGGCTACCGGGAATTCGCTAGCCATCACAGCCGACAGTGTGGATGGCCGAGCTTGACGAACAGACACAGAATCGCATCTGGCGAGCCCGCACAGTGCGATTCTGCGTCTGCTCGCGCCAGAAAGGCCGGCGCTAGTCGACGTCGATGTCGCGCAGCTCGCGCTTAAGGATCTTGCCAGTGGGGTTGCGCGGCAGCTCGTCGAGGAAGACCACTTCACGCGGCACCTTGTACTTGGCTAGGTGGTCACGCACGTAGTGCTTGACGGTATCCTCGTCGAGGCTGGCGTTCTGCTTTTTGACCACGAACGCGCGCAGCCGGTGGCCCCACTCCTTGTCCTCCACACCAATCGCGGTGGCCTCCACCACATCTGGATGCCCACTGATCAGATCCTCGACTTCCGCGGGGAAGACGTTCTCTCCACCGGAGACGATCATCTCGTCGTCACGGCCGCTGATGTAAAGCAGGCCATGCTCATCGAAGTAGCCGACATCACCGGACGACAGCAGTCCGTTGATGATCTGCTTACCGCCACCGCCGGTGTAGCCCTCGAACGGGAACGTGGTGCCGACGAAGATCCGCCCGACTTCGCCCTGCGGCAACTCTTTGCCGTTGTCGTCGAAGATCTTCACCTTCACACCCTTGACGACCGGTCCCGCCGTCGAGGAGTTGAACTCCAGATGCTTCGGCTCGGCGATAGTGGCGAACGCGATCTCGGTTGAGCCGTACATGTTGTAGACCACGGGACCGAAGTCCTTCAGCGCCCGCTCGGCCACGTCGGCGCCTAGCGCCGAGCCGGAGACGAAGATGATTCGCAAGCTGGACAGATCGGGCTTGTGGTCCATCTTTTCCAGCGCATCGAGCATCCGGGCCAGCATCACCGGCACCACCACGACCGCAGTCACCTTGTGCTTCTCGATGTCTTCCAGCACGACAGCCGGCTTGAACTTGTTGTGCAGCACCAGCGTTGAGCCCAAGAACATGCCGATGGTGGCATGCAGGAAACCCAGCGCATGGAACATCGGCGCCGGCAGTGACGTCACCTCGTTGGCCTTGAACGGAACATGCGACAAGATGCCGCCGATCGGCGCCAACGTCGGCGGAGTACTGCGGTTGGCGCCCTTCGGCGTACCGGTGGTGCCGCTGGTCAGGATGATGATCGACGAGCGCTTGCTGGCCCTGGGTGCGGGCGACTTACTGTTGGCCGCGACCAGGTCCGCCAGGGTCTCGTCGGTGCTGCCCGAGTCTTCGCCGTCCGGAGTGATGGCCAGTGCCCGCAGCTTTCCCAGCGGCGGGTCAGCTTTGCTGACGTCCTTGGTGTACTCGTCGTCGTAGATCAGCAGCTTGGCGTCTTCGCGTTCGGAAACTTCTTTGATCTGCGGGCCGGAGAAGGAGCTGTTGAGCAAAATGATGCGGGCGCCGACCCGCGCGCACCCGAACTCCGCAATGGCGAACCAGCGGTGGTTGCGTGCCAGGATCGCGACGCCGTCGCCCCCGCGCACACCCATAGCCAGCAGCCCGTGCGCGACCGCGTTGGCGGCTTCGTCGAGCTCCTTGAAGGTCAGCGAGCCGTCGTCGTCGATGATCGCGTCGCGGTTGGGTGTGCGCCGGGCGTTCAGCGCCGGCAGCATGCCGATCTCACCCCAGTTGCGGATGTCGTTCGCCATCGCGGCGTAGTTGAGCGGCATCTCCAGCCGGAAGGCCCCGGACTCGAAGATCTTGCGCAGGTAATGCAGTTCGGCCAGCCCGCGCTCGGCATATTGCTGAACCTTGGCGGCTGCCTGCCCAGGAATATCGAAGAGATTAGGCATGCCGTCACCCTATGTGACGCGCGTCTCGGTTTTTCTGGGAAATTACGATGAAGAACATGGCGCCTCCCGTCGCACTCGAAGTGGACGGACGCCAGGTCGAGGTCACCCATCCAGACCGGGTCATATTCCCCGATCACGGCCACACCAAACTGGATCTGATCCGGTACTACCTCGCCGTCGCCGACGGTGCCCTGCGCGGAGTAGCCGGACGCCCGATGATCCTGAAACGTTTCGTCAAGGGCCTCGAGCAGGAGGCGAT
>DAIODV010000231.1:0-6380 GCA_036746615.1 Mycobacterium sp. | reverse complement strand
CGGTTTTTCTGCTCGTTGTGATCTTGCCGTGGAACGCGGTGGACATCGGTGCGTCGCCATACGTTGCGGCGTTGAAGCACATGGGAATCCGCGGCGCGGATCACATCATGAACGCGATTGTGCTCACCGCAGTGCTGTCGTGTTTGAACTCCGGCCTCTACACCGGATCACGGATGCTCTTCGTGCTGGCTACCCGGCAAGAGGCGCCGGCGCAATTAATGAAACTCAGCCAACGCGGCGTGCCCTACCTCGCGATCGTGTGCTCGTCGGTGGTCGGCTTTTTGTGCGTGATCATGGCGTGGGTGGCCCCGGGATCGGTGTTCCTCTTTCTGCTCAACTCGTCAGGCGCCATCGTCCTGTTCGTTTACTTGTTGATCGCGCTGTCGCAAATCGTATTGCGCTTCAAGACGCCGCCGGAAAAGTTGCGGGTCAAGATGTGGCTTTTCCCGGTGCTGTCGATCTTGACGGCGGCTGCGATCGTCGCCGTGCTGGTGCAAATGGCGTTCAATAGCACTGCGCGCGGCCAGTTTTGGCTCAGCCTGCTGTCCTGGGCTGTGGTGGTCGCGGTGTATTTCCTCACCAAGCGATGGCGGGGGACCGGGCGTTTAGCCGGTTTTGGTGAGCAGAACCGCCTGCTCGAACGGCAACCTGGGGAAGACCCGTCGCGCCGCCCCGCTGACATGTGACGCTGCCTCTTCCTTGGTCACCGTTCGGGGATCGGTGACGCCGAATGTCTTGCCGTGCCGTCGCATCCGGGCGCCGCCGGCGGCATTGAGGTTTTTCAACCAGTCGCGGTCCGGGCCGTAGGTCAGCATGATCGCCACGCCCGGCTTGCCGTCGATGTCGGCGTTGAAAACGCTCAACGGCGTGCGGTATTGCTTGCCGGAGCGCCGGCCGACGTGCTCGAGAATGCCGAATGACGGGGCCCAGCCGGCCCACATCCGCTGAATGGGGTTGGTGACATGTCGATTGAATCGGGCGAGCCGTTGCGGTAGTTGCATGCTCATAGCCTATGGCCTGTTTCACGTCGACGACGTGACGGGCAACAACCTTCGTGACAGTCGGGCCAGCCGCGACGGGGCGGGGTTCCACGGCTCCCGGTCGTCTGCCGGCCAGGCGTAGCAAGGGATCTTGCCGGACAGCAGCTCTCGCAGCCCCGGGCTGTTCAGCTCTCTGGCCGACCAGGCGTAGAGGTGTTCGACCCGGGGCGTGATGACGCCGACGTCGAGCAGATGACCTAACCCGTGTTCGGCCTCCGCATACGGTGCAATGTCGTCGCCGAGCGGATAGCGGTCGGGCAGCACACGGGAAAGCGACAGGAAGATACCGGTCATGCCCAGCCGTGGATCGCCAAGGACCCGGCCAGCGGGAGCCAGCCAGGCCAGTGCCAGCCGCGGTGCGGCGACCATCGCGTGGGTGTAGAGCACCCGCAGCAACACGAGGTTGATGAAGAACCGTTCGATTCGAGCCTCACGCCTCGCCAGCTGTTCGTTGTCCAGATAGGCGCCGACGACGCTCATGTTGTGCGCCCGATACCAGCGTGGGGCGCTGGGAGCTCGAATGAACTCCAGCCAGGCGGCCGCGGTTGGCGAGCTCGGCGGCCCGGCGTGACCGAACGCCAGCGCGCGGGCTTCGACCCCGTCGTGGAGCAGGCGCTCGTTGATCGCGCGCCACCAGGGGCTGCCCGGACTGGGCGCGTCGAGCGGGTTGAGCAGGCCGCGCCGAAGCTGCCAACCCATGAACGCCGACGCCGCCTGTCGGTACGGCAGATAGCCGCGGTCCACATCCGGCGGGACTCGGTATTGGCTGCGCATCACGGCCAGCCGTCCAGCCGGGTCGTCCCGGACGGCGCCGACGCTGACGAGTGCGACCTCGCTAGCCGATTGCCGGATCACCAGTCGATTGTTCCAACTGGGGCCGGGCTTTGTCCCTCGATCTCGGCGCGAGACGGCTAACTGGTAGCACCGCGCCAGCGCAGCGCCTCCAAGGCCACCGCGACGTGCACGCTGGTGTCCTTCAGAGGTTGTGGCAGCAGCCCGTCAGCACGACTAAGCCTGCGCAGCAAAGTGTTTCGATGCGTGAACAGCCGTGCCGCCGCGCGCGAGGCGTTGCACTGCTCACGGACGAACGTCAGAACTGTCCGCTGGAGTTCAGCGTCGGCTGATTCGAAATCGCCGAGTGCGTTTTTGATGAATCGGTCGGCCCGTTCAGGATCCGCGGTGATCAGCGCGATGAGCTCGACATCGGTAAAGCTGACGACTCGCTGGGTCGAGCCGAGCCGTACCACCATGCGCTGGGTGGTGATCGCGTCGAAATGGCTGCGCCGGAAGCCCTCGATTCCCGCTGCGGTCGGCCCGATCGCGATCCGCACGCCGGGCAATTGACTTAGCGCGCGTGCTACTCCGGCCAGGTCTGGCCCGTCGGCGCCGGGCAACCACATCCATCGGGTAGCCGCACCGGCCAGTATCGACAACGGTCGGTGCCCATCGGAGTTGCGCGCCATCGCCTCGACTGCACGGTCCAGGTCGGCGAGGTTGGTGTTCGATTCGTCGCCCCAGATCACGGCGGCGGTGTGGCGCTGCCCAAGGCGGTAACCGAGCCGGTTCTCGGCGTGCTGCCTCGTGATCGGCGCGCCGTCGAGGATCAGCGCGACGATCTCGCGATGTTGGGCTTGCGATCCGCGGGTGAGCTCGTCGCGCTCGATTTGCAGCTGGTGGTAGATCCCGGCGAGCGTCGCGTCGATGAACGACGCGATCGAGCGTGCCGACACGTCGAGTAACTCGCGGAGTTCATCGAGGTCGGGGGTCAGCATGAACGCGATCTGCATCCAGGCCCGCCATGCCACGTTCTGCCCGATCCGGTAGGCATCGACTGCCGTCGACTCGTCCAGGCCGCGGCGAACCAGGTAGCGAGCGATCGTGAGCGATTCTGGCCCGAGATTGGGCGGCACTGGCTCCCCCGGGTGGCTGATGTTGGCGGCCGCCCAGTGCAAGCGATTTGATCGATTGCTCCGGCGGACCGCCTCGGCGAGCACCGGATCGCTGGCAATCGACTGCATGTACTCCGGAGTCAGCGTGGCCTTGTTCAGCTCGTTGAGCGGGGGGTCCTCCGGAGCGTCGAGGACCATTTTGGCGCCCTGCTGCATCAGCTCGCAGACCCGCTTCGACGGCCGTTCCCAGTCCACTCCGGGAGCGTATCGGCTGCAGTGCACTATGCACCACTACACCGCAGTATTGGTGCGAGTTGCCCATTGCCATGCGAACCGGACCTGGCGACGATTAATCGTGATGTAAGCCTTTTCTCAGGTTGCTTTTAGGTGGGTTCCGCATGCAGCTCCGGCATCGCTCGTATGTCATCGCAGGTGTCGCCCTCGTCGGCGCCGGTGCCATTGCCGTCACCCCGGTACCAGCGCCCCCGCCCCAAGTCCGGGTGGCCGACATTCTGCTCACCTCCGGCGATGCGACCAACGTCGTCATCGACGTGGTGCGGCACGCCCAGATGATTTCGCCGTTTGAAGACGAGCTCACCGGCTCGCCGGCCTATCCCGGAGCCCCGCTCAGTGATCTCGGCATGCAGCAGGCGCAGGACGTCGGGAACCAACTGTTCAACCAGCTGGGCCCACACGTCGCCGGCGTCTTCGAGGGGCAAGGCCTGCGGGAGATGGAAACCGCCGCGCCGTTCGCAGCACTGGAGAACATGAGCCCGCAGATCTTGCCCGGCCTCGACGAGATCGACAGCGGCATTTACGCTTTCGATCCAATTGACAGCCCCGGCGGCCAGCTCGCATTTCTGACCGCGGGCGCTTGGTCGCTGGTGCCCGCTCCAGAGTCGTCCGACGCCAACGGGGTGGTGTTCGACGCGAGGTTCACCGACGCGATCGACGAGATGTACAACGCCGCGATCGCTAACCCGGTCGTCAGCGCGGACGGCAACATCACCGATGTGGCGTTCAACAGCGAAGCGTCGATCTTCGTGTGGGCGCTGATGAACGTGAAAAACCCCGATCTTCCGTTCTTCATCCAGCGCATCATCGAATCGCACACCGTCCCCAACGGTCTTTCGACAATCTTGCTGCCCAACACCGGCATCGTTCAGATCGAGGGCAACCCCACCGACGGTTGGACCTTGGTCAGCTGGGACGGGCAACCGATTCCGCAGGATCCGGATTTGCTGAGCGCACTGTTCGTCGACCTGCGCGACGTGGCCCTGCCCGAACAAACCGCGCTCTGGAACATCTGGGAGGCGATTGCCGACGGCGATTCGACGGAGATCATGAGCGCGGTTCAGACCGGGTTCGACCAAGTCGGCACGGCGCTGGCCCAATTCCCCGAAGCCCTCGCGGCATTGTTCTAGGGGGGACGGCATGCAGCTCTGGCATCGCCGCTACGTCGCGGCAGTTGTCGTGCTCGTCGGCGCCGGCATCCTTGCCGTCACGCCGGTGCACGCACGCGTCGTACACCTGGCCGAGATCCAGCTCACGGACGCCGAAGACATCGTCATCGACATCGTGCGGCATGGACAACGGATGCCGCCTTTCAACGAACTCGTCACACCGTCGCCGGATTACCCCGGACCTCCGATTAGCGACCTCGGCCAACAGCAGGCGATTGACGTCGCGAATCAACTTCACAATGAGCTCGGTGACCAGGTCGCAGGCATCTTCTCCGGGCAAGCCATCAGGGATATGCAGACCGCCGCGCCGTTTGCGGGTCTGGAGAACATGACCAATGACGTGCAGATATTGCCGGGGCTCAACGAGATCGACAGCGGCCTTTACGCAGGCGATCCGCTCAGCAGCCCTGGCGGGTTCCTGTACGAAGTGACCCCGCTGTTGTGGTCGCTGTTCGGCTTGGTTTCGGTGCCGATCCCGGGCTCGGTCGACGACCCGAACGGGGTGGTGATGAATGCAAATTTCACTGACGCCGTCGACGCGATGTACAACGCCGCCATGGCCAACCCGGTGGTCAGCGACAACGGCCAGATCACCGACGTGGCGTTCAACAATGAAGCGGATGTCGCCACGTGGGTAACGCTGAACGTCAAAAACCCCGATATCGCATACCTTTTGCCGCTGACCATCCAGACAATATTGGGCGAAAACGATGGATATCCACTGCTGCCCAACACCGGCATCATCCAAATCGAGGGCAATCCCACCGACGGCTGGACACTGGTCAGCTGGAACGGCTACCCGATCCCCGCGGACCCGGGATTGCTGACCAAGGTGTTGATGGACCTGCGCGAGCTGATCATCGCGCCACAAACCGTGGGGTGGAACATTTACGAGGCCCTGCTCAGCGGCGATCCGACGACGATCGACACTGCGGTTGCGACCGGCATCCAAGACGTCGGCGCGGCGATAGTGCAGTTCCCCGAGTCGGTGTTCAACGACATCCTTACCGAGGCCGGCGGCCAGGCGGCGGGCGAAACAGCGACGACACTCAGCGGCGTCTTGGCAGCATTGTTCTGACAACTACACCCTGTAGTGAAGCCGCTCCCTGCGGCTGGGACACTGGTGGACGTGCATACGGACGTCTCGGCCAAGTTGTTTGCCGACGCCTGCGCGGTCATCCCCGGCGGGGTGAACTCACCGGTGCGGGCGTTCAAGGCAGTCGGCGGCACCCCGCGTTTCATCACCGAAGCCCACGGCTGCTGGCTGACCGACGCTGACGGCAACCGCTATGTCGACCTGGTCTGCTCGTGGGGACCGATGATCCTGGGTCACGCGCACCCGTCGGTGGTCGATGCCGTCACCAAGGCCGCGGCCAACGGGTTGTCGTTCGGGGCGCCCACGCCGGCCGAATCTGAACTCGCCGCCGAGATCATCGACCGCGTGCCACCGGTACAGCGCATCCGGCTGGTCAACTCCGGCACCGAGGCGACGATGAGCGCGGTGCGGCTGGCCCGCGGCTTCACCGGCCGCGCGAAGATCGTCAAGTTCTCCGGCTGCTACCACGGCCACGTCGATGCGTTGCTCGCCGATGCCGGCTCCGGGGTCGCGACGCTGGGCCTATGTGACGACCCGCCGCGCCCGGCTTCGCCGGGCTTGCGATCGTCACGGGGCTTGCCGTCGTCACCCGGCGTCACCGGCGCCACCGCCGCCGACACGATTGTGTTGCCGTACAACGACATTGATGTCATCCAGCAGACGTTCGCCGAGTTCGGTGACCAGATCGCCGCAGTGATCACCGAAGCCAGTCCCGGCAACATGGGCGTTGTTCCGCCCGCGCCGGGCTACAACGCCGCGCTGCGCGAGATTACCGCCGCGCACGGCGCGCTGCTGATCGTCGACGAGGTGATGACCGGATTCCGCGTCAGCCGAAGCGGTTGGTACGGAATCGATCCCGTCGACGCCGACCTGTTCACCTTCGGCAAGGTGA
>DAIODV010000230.1:0-6384 GCA_036746615.1 Mycobacterium sp. | reverse complement strand
CCACCGTTGCCCTCATTGCCGCCGGCCCCGCCGGCGCCGCCGTTACCGCCGGATGCACCCGGTGTGGTGGGGCTGTACCCGACCCCGCCGTTGCCGCCGTCGCCAACCGGGCCGGTAGGTGTGCTGCCGGTCGCGCCGTTGGCGCCGACGGTCGAGCCGGTGCCGCCGGTGCCGCCCGCGCCGCCGGTTCCGACGTTGCCGCCGGCTCCGCCGTCGCCGCCCGCGCCGAGGTTGCCGCTGGAACCCGCCACAGCGTTCGCGCCAGCCGCACCTGCCCCGCCGTTGCCCGGGGTGCCGGCCGCGCCGCCGGTCCCGCCCTGGCCGCCGGCGCCGGTGGTTCCGGTCGTGTTGTTGGCGCCGGTGCCGCCGGCCCCGCCGTTGCCCCCATTGCCACCAGTGCCGCCGTTGCCACCGTTTCCGCCGGTGCCGCCGGTTCCGTCGTTGACGCCGGACACACCGGCCGCGGCGTTGGCTCCGCTCCCGCCGCTGCCGCCGTTCCCGCCTACGCCGCCGGCGCCGCCGTTGCCGGCGACGGCTCCGTTGCCGCCGACGCCGCCGTTGCCGCCGAGTCCGCCTTTGTAACCGGTGCCGCCGGACGCGCCGGCGCTGGTGGCATTGGTGCCGTTGTAGCCGTTGCCGCCTTGGCCGCCGGCGCCGCCGGTGCCGCCGTCACCCTGGGTGCCGCTTTGGGCCTGCCCGGCACCGCTGGTGCCGCCTGTGCCACCCGCGCCGCCGTTGCCGCCGGTCCCGCCGGTGCCGCCGGTTCCACCGACCGGGGTGGCCGCGCTGCCGTTGGCGCCGGTGCCGCCTTGCCCGCCGGCTCCGCCGTTACCGCCGGCGCCACCGTTGCCGCCCACACCGATCAGCGACGAGCCAGTGCCTCCGGCACCGCCGTTGCCACCGGTACCGCCTGCTGCGCCGTTGCCGCCCGTCGCGCCCGCGGTGGTGGCGGCCGTGCCGGTGGTGCCGGTATAGCCGACCCCGCCGGCGCCGCCGTTGCCGCCATTGCCGAGTGCGCTTACGTCAGTGATGTTTTCGCCGATGCTCCCGCCGTTGCCGCCGGCGCCGGCTGCGATTCCCGGACCGCCGGCGCCGCCTGCCCCGCCGACGCCGCCGTTGCCCATGATCTCGCCGCCGGTGCCGCCGTTACCGCCGTCGGCGCCGAGCCCGCCGAAACCGCCTTGGCCGCCGTCACCGATTAACCCGGCACCGCCGCCGTTCCCCCCGGCCACACCGGCCACGGTGCTGTTCCAGCCGGCCCCGCCGTCACCAGCCAAGAATCCGCCGGCCCCGCCTGTGGGGTCTGCCTGCGTTCCCGCGGCGCCATCGCAAATCAGGCCACAGAAGGCGGTTGGTGTGATGGTCACCCCATATTGCTGGTAGAACTCGGTCAGCAACTGCTGACCACCAAGGTTGTTGACCCAGTTTTCGAATATCGAATTGAGTTCGGTGTCGACGTACTGGCCGAGCGGACTGTTGATCCAGTCTTGGACGAACGTGTGCACCGGCTGGTAGAAGCCCTGCTGGAAGGAATCTGCGAGAGCGGTGGTGTCGGTGGACCCATTGCCCATCAAGCCAAGTTCGGCCAACCATTCGCTCAATGGGAACGTGCCGGCGGGGACGGCGGCGGCCGCGGACGCGGCCGGCTCGGCGACCGTGGCCAACGCAGTCGGGTCAACGGCAGCCGCGATCGAGGCGGGGTCGACGGTGGCTGCGACCGAGGCGGCTTCGGCGGCGGCGGCGATCGAGCCGGGGTCGATGAGGTCGATGATCAAATCTTCGAAGTCGGCTTTGGCCGGCGGTGCGGTGACGAATGGGTTCGCTGCCGCGGCGAGAAAAGCCCCGGCGGTCGTGGAGAGACCGACTACTGCGCGACGGCGGACCTTGGCCTTGCGCGTGCGAGTGTTCCGCTTTGCGTGCCGGCCTGCCATCGTCTCGCCTCCTATTCGAGGCCATGGGGATTAAGTCGGATCGAGCTCCGGCTTAAGCTACTCGACGTATGTCGAATAGAAAATAGCTACGCCGATTTTTTGTCCAAGTTTTTGGAAGTTGCCTCTTGGAGGGCGTTTGTGCTGGTCAGCACTATCGCTGCACGGAACGAGGGTGTCGGGACCGTATCCTGAGCAGGTGATCTTCGCCAAGGGCCATGGCACCCAGAACGACTTCGTCGTGCTGCCCGACCTGGATGCCAAGCTGACGCTGACGCCCGCGGTGGTGTCGGCGTTGTGCGATCGGCGTGGCGGCGTCGGCGCCGACGGCGTGCTGCGGGTCACCACAGCGGACGCTGCGGTCGGCGCAGGGGTCCTGGATCGCGTGCCCGACGGTGTGGCCGCTGACGACTGGTACATGGATTACCGCAACGCCGACGGGTCGACGGCGCAGATGTGTGGCAATGGCGCGCGGGTGTTCGCGCACTACCTGCGTGCTAGCGGGCTGGAATCGCGAGACGAGTTCGTCGTCGGCTCACTGGCGGGCCCGCGACCCGTCGTCCTGCATCACGCCGACGCGACCAACGCCGACGTCAGCGTCGACATGGGTAAAGCCAACACATTGGGGGAGGGGCAGGCTGTCGTTGGGGGCCGCACCTTCAGCGGGCTTGCGGTCGACGTCGGCAACCCGCACCTGGCGTGTGTCGACGCGGAGTTGACGATCGAGGCGCTGGCCGCACTCGACGTCGCCGCGCCGGTGACGTTCGACAAGGCGCAGTTCCCGGACGGGGTGAACGTCGAAGTCCTCACCGCGCCTGCCGACGGCGCGGTCAGCATGCGCGTGCACGAGCGCGGCGTGGGCGAAACCCGTTCGTGCGGCACCGGAACCGTCGCCGCCGCGGTCGCTGCACTGGCGCATGACGGTGCAGCCAACGGCACGCTCACCGTGCGGGTTCCGGGTGGCGACGTCGTCGTCACCATCACCGAGGCCACCAGCTACCTGCGCGGCCCGTCGGTGTTGGTGGCCCAAGGCGAACTCAGCGAGGAATGGTGGCAGGCAGCACAGCGTTAATTCGGATGCATATCGCCGCTTCGGCGTGCACCATCTAATTGCCTATGACATATCCAGAATTTCCTGACCAATTGCCGCCCAGCACGGGTGAACTCGCGCTTGACGACCGTTCGGCGCTGCGCCGCGTCGCCGGGCTGTCCACCGAGCTCGCTGACATCTCCGAAGTCGAGTACCGGCAGCTGCGACTCGAGCGTGTGGTACAGCCTCGCCGAACTTGCTGCGCTCGCCGAAACTGCGGGCTCGCAGGTCCTCGAAGGCATGATCCAGCGTCGCAGCAAGCCCGATGCCTCGACCTACATCGGCTCGGGCAAGGCGACCGAGCTGCGCGAGGTGGTGCTGGCCACCGGTGCCGACACCGTCATCTGCGACGGCGAGCTGTCCCCGGCCCAGCTGACCGCACTGGAAAAGGCGGTGAAGGTCAAGGTAATTGACCGCACGGCGCTGATCCTCGACATCTTTGCTCAGCATGCCACCAGCCGCGAAGGCAAGGCGCAGGTGACGCTGGCGCAGATGGAGTACATGCTGCCGCGGTTGCGTGGTTGGGGTGAATCGATGTCGCGACAGGCCGGTGGGCGTGCCGGCGGCAGCGGCGGCGGCGTGGGTCTGCGTGGTCCGGGTGAGACCAAGATCGAGACCGATCGGCGCCGCATCCGCGAGCGAATGTCCAAGCTGCGCCGCGACATTAAGGCGATGAAGCAAGTCCGCGACACGCAACGCAGCCGCCGGCTGGACAGCGACCTGCCATCGATCGCGATCGTCGGCTACACCAACGCCGGCAAGTCGAGTTTGCTCAATGCGTTGACCGGGGCAGGAGTGCTGGTGCAGGACGCGCTGTTCGCGACACTGGAACCCACCACTCGCCGTGGACAATTCGACGACGGACGGCCGTTCGTGGTCAGCGACACCGTCGGATTCGTGCGGCACCTGCCGACGCAGTTGGTCGAGGCATTTCGCTCGACGCTGGAAGAGGTCGTCGACGCCGATCTGTTGGTGCATGTGGTCGACGGCTCCGACGTCAATCCGCTGGCCCAGATCAGCGCCGTGCGTGAGGTGATCTCCGAAGTGATCGCCGACCATCACGGCGATCCGGCGCCGGAGTTGTTGGTAGTCAACAAGATTGATGCGGCAAGCGATTTGGGGCTGGCCAAGCTGCGCCGTGCGCTGCCCAGGGCGGTTTTCGTCTCGGCCCACACCGGCGACGGCGTCGACGCACTGCGTCGACGGATGGCTGAGTTGGCCGCCCCGACCGACACCGCGATCGACGTCGTAATCCCTTATGACCGCGGCGATCTGGTGTCGCGCGTGCACGCCGACGGCCGGGTGCAGCAGACCGAGCACAACAACAACGGCACTCGGATCCGTGCGCGGGTGCCGGTCGCGCTCGCCGCGAGCTTGCGGCAGTTCTCGGCGACCCCATAGCGCAGCAGAAAAGCAGAAGCGCCGGAACCGTGTGATTCCGGCGCTTCCTCGCTTTGGCGGCGATTAGATGAGACCGCCCAAGCCCAAGTTGCCGATGTCGGTGAGGATGGTGCTCAGGTCACCGCTGAGATTGCTCAGATCGCTGAAGCTGTTGCCCAGGTCGGTGAAAACAGCGCCGAGGCTGCCGAGGCCGCTGGTGTCCGACAAGAGGTTCGTGAGGAAACCCTGGAAGTCCGCTGCGGCAAGCGTGTAGTCGGCGTTGGCGATCGTCGCCAGGTCCGTGTCGAAGGATGATGTACCCACGGCGGCCTCGAGCTGAGCGGCGGTGATGTGAGCGGCGGCCGGAATCGGGACGAAATCGGTGTTGAAGACGCTATCCAGCTGCGTCTGAGACGCAGTCGCGGTGATGCCCAGCGCCTGGTTGATCTGATCTTCTGCTGCCAGCGTGTTAAGGAACAGCCCCTCGAAGCCTCTGCTCTCTGCGCCGTCGAAAACGCCGCTGAAGATCGGGTTGGCACCGGTGGCGTCAAGCAAGGTGGTCGCCTGGGAGGCACCGATCGCCGAAGCCAACGTGCTGTACAACTGTTCCTCTGCTCCGGTCGGCCCCAACACGTCGTTCCACAAGGCGTTGTCGAAGGTGCCCTCGGCGCCAAGCAGCGCGCTCGTCGCATCGACCAACGCGACATCGCGGTGCACCGTCGGAATCCCCGGTTGCGCCACGTGCGTCGTGTCTTGTGGCCAGAAGGCAAGCCCGATGGCTGCCAGGCCGGCTCCGGCGATGATCGATCGAGTAGTTGCAGCGTGCATGGGTTTCCTTTCGCGGTTCTCATCCCGCATACGGCGCGGTTGAATACACGGATAGTGAGATTGATTCCGAAATTGCTTTCAGGCCCCTCTAAGGTAACTCTTATTTGAGCGCTAAGGCCGTAATTGACACAAAAGGTTGTACAAAACTTCACAAATCTGTCGATCGAAACGTATCCACGCCTGCCCCAACCGGATTCGGTGGATCTTTGCGCTGAAATTACGGACGAAGAGTCCGATAATCAGACTATTTGGCTCATTGTAATTTCTCAGCATGGACTCAGGAACGCGGCAATTCTGTCATTCCGCTATGTCGTAGACGTCTTCGGCGGGCTCGGCCAATATTCGCTCCGCGAGCTGTGCCTTGAGCTGGTCGAGGTGCGCCTCCTCGGCCAGCCCACGGTCGGATTTGCCGGCGAGGTCGATGAATTCGGCGGTGACGAAGCCCGGTCGCAGCAAGAGCGTGGCAGCACGGCCGGCGATGGAGATCTGGAAGACGAAATTGCGCAGCAGCCGCCCGCGATCGGGTCGAGCTAAGGCGAGGTCAATTGTGTAACGACCGTCGGTCACCGCTCGGGTGACGGCCTCGAAACCGTCGCGTGCGCCCGGCCCCTGGAAGGCGGTGCGAATGACGACAGCTCGCCGCTGTGGCGGTTGATTCGGCGATAGCGCCGCGAATGCCCGCTGCATCACTTTGAAGGCATTGGCCACGCCGGCCGGAGAGTAAGGCCCGGCGTAACACAGCATGTCGGTGTAGGAGAACTCGAGCAGCTGCCCGCGTTCCTCCACCAAGAGCATCGCGTCCACTCCGCTGACTGTAAGCCTGGGCAGCACTTCGGGGCGCCCAACCATCCGGTTGGTAGTTGGTATATCTTGGGCGGCACAGTCCCTATCCCGCCGGAGGTCATCCAATGGGGAGCGCCGTCAAGTACCAGCGCACGCTGTTCGAACCCGAGCATGAACTGTTCCGCGAGTCCTACCGGGCCTTCCTGGATCGTCACGTCGCCCCGCATCACGAAGAGTGGGAGAAGGCGAAAATCGTCGACCGCGGAGTGTGGCTGGAGGCCGGTAAACAGGGCTTCCTGGGGATGGCGGTGCCCGAACAATACGGCGGCGGCGGCAACCCCGACTTCCGCTACAACACGATCATCACCGAGGAGA
>DAIODV010000229.1:0-6391 GCA_036746615.1 Mycobacterium sp. | reverse complement strand
TGGCAGCGGCTTTACGAGCCGGAGCCTTCTTGGCAACCTTCCTCACGGCCTTCTTGACGGCTTTCCTGGCCGTGGTCTTCTTGGCACCACCGCCGACAACGCCTCGCTTCACTGCTGGTCCTTCCGCTGGGAGGCGCTGTGCGCCAGAGACAACCGCTTTGAATTGTGCGCCCGGCCGAAACGCGGGCACTGATGTTGGCTTTACCTTTACCGTCTCACCGGTGCGGGGGTTACGGGCTACACGTGCCGCGCGACGGCGCTGTTCGAACACGCCGAAGCCGGTAATCGTTACGCTGTCGCCCTTGTGCACCGCCCGCACAATAGTGTCGACGACATTCTCGACGGCGGCGGTTGCCGACCGACGATCTGAGCCCAATTTCTCTGTGAGCACATCAATGAGCTCTGCCTTGTTCATGCAAATCCTCCGCTGCTAGCGGTCCACTTTGGACCGACTAGAGGACACGGTAAACCCTCAGGTGCCTGATTTCCAAGAGCCACGCGCAATTTCAATCGGTTCTGGCGAACTTTTTAGGAATCCGGTTGCCGCGCTTGGTCGGTGGCGAAGGTGTCAAATACTCCGCTGTGGCGCCCGAAATTCGGGGCCAATCGAGTCGTCAGGAAGTTGGCGAAGTCTGCGGCTTCCAGGCCGGCCGAGCCGTCTCGAAAACTTCGATCTGGTCCCGTTTTCGCAGCGTAAGGGCTATATCGTCGAGACCTTCCGTCAGACGCCACGCGGTGTAATCGTCAATCGTGAACGGCACCACCACCGTTGCGGCGGCCACATTCCGATCTTGAAGATTGACAGTGATTTCCAACCCCGGACTGCTCTCGATGAGCTTCCAGAGCAGTTCCACATCGTCTTGGGCAACTTCGGCGGCCAACAGCCCCGCCTTCCCCGCATTGCCCCGAAAAATGTCGCCGAACCGTGACGAGATGACTACCCGGAATCCGTAGTCCATAAGCGCCCACACCGCATGCTCGCGAGACGACCCGGTGCCGAAATCGGGTCCGGCAACCAGTACTGAACCTCTGTCAAATGGACTGAGATTGAGCACAAAAGAGGGATCGTTGCGCCACGCCGCGAACAATCCGTCTTCGAAACCTGTTCGCGTCACCCGCTTCAAATAGACCGCCGGAATGATCTGATCGGTGTCGACATTGGATCGCCGCAGCGGCACTCCGATACCCGTGTGGGTGTGAAAAGCCTCCATTGCAGTTCTCCCTTCTCAGTTCAAGTCGGCCGGGGCCGAGAGCTTTCCGCGCACCGCAGTGGCGGCGGCAACGGCAGGCGAAACCAAGTGTGTTCGGCCTCCCTTGCCCTGGCGTCCTTCGAAATTGCGGTTCGACGTAGCCGCGCAGCGCTCCCCCGGCGCCAGCTGATCGGGATTCATCCCAAGGCACATCGAGCAGCCGGCCTGACGCCACTCAGCACCGGCAGCCGTGAAGACCTCGCCCAGTCCTTCGTTTTCGGCTTGCGCGCGTACCCGCATCGAACCCGGCACGACGAGCATTCGCACTCCGTCGGCCACTTTGCGGCCTCGCAGCACGTCGGCGACAACACGCAAATCTTCGATGCGACCGTTGGTACACGACCCGACAAACACCGCATCCACCGCGATATCCCGCATCGGGATCCCGGGTCGAAGGTCCATGTACGCCAGGGCTTTCTCGGCGGCCTGGCGTTCGTTGTCGTCGGTCATCAGTTCCGGATCAGGCACCGTCGCGCCCAACGGCACTCCCTGCCCCGGGTTTGTCCCCCAGGTGACAAACGGCGTCAACGAAGCGGCATCTATATAGACCTCGGTGTCAAACTCGGCTCCGTCATCGGTAGCCAACTGATCCCAATAGGCCACTGCCGCATCCCACTGCGCGCCGGTCGGTGCATGCGGGCGTCCGCGCAAGAATTCGTACGTGGTCGCATCCGGCGCCACCATCCCGGCCCGGGCGCCGGCTTCGATGCTCATATTGCAGATGGTCATCCGGGCTTCCATCGAGAGCGATTCGATGGCGCTGCCGCGATATTCGATGACATGGCCTTGGCCACCGCCGGTGCCGATCTTGGCGATCACCGACAGGATGATGTCCTTGGCCGTCACCCCGGCCGGCAGTTTCCCGTCGACGTTGACGGCCATCGTCTTGAATGGGCGCAGCGGAAGTGTCTGCGTAGCCAGCACATGCTCGACTTCGGAAGTGCCGATTCCCATTGCCAATGCGCCGAATGCACCGTGCGTTGAGGTGTGGCTGTCACCGCACACGACCGTCATTCCCGGCTGTGTCAGACCCAACTGCGGGCCGACAACGTGCACGATGCCCTGCTCGATATCGCCCATCGGGTACAGCCGGATCCCGAATTCGGCGCAATTACGCCGCAGCGTCTCGACCTGATTGCGGGAAACGGGATCGGCGATCGGTTTGTCGATGTCGATGGTCGGCACGTTGTGGTCTTCGGTGGCCAGCGTCAAATCGGGACGGCGCACCGGACGTCCTGCTAAACGAAGACCGTCAAATGCCTGCGGGCTGGTGACCTCATGGACCAGGTGCAGATCGATATAGATCAGGTCGGGCTCAGTACCACCCCCTGAGGCCACCACATGGTCGTCCCAAACTTTCTGCGCCAGCGTGCGCGGACGCCGCGCGGCAGTGTCGGCTGAAGTCTTCATTACGAGGTCATCCCGATTCTTTGATCTCACTATGCGAGACGTTAGTATCTCTCTGTGAGACAGGATAGCGGCATCGGTGTTCTCGACAAAGCCGTAGTGGTGCTGCACACAATCGCGGAATCACCATGCGGGTTGGCCGAATTGTGCGATCGCACCGGTCTCCCCCGAGCCACCGCACACCGATTGGCTGCCGGCTTGGAGGTCCATCGCTTGCTGGCACGCGACGGCGATGGGCGTTGGCGGCTGGGTCCGGCGGTCAGCGAGCTGGCCGCTCAGGTCAATGACCCGCTGCTTGCGGCAAGCGCGACGGTACTGCCGCGGCTGGGCGAGATCACCGGCGAAAGCGTGCAACTGTACCGCCGCGAGGGCAGCTGGCGGATTTGCATCGCTGCCGTGGAACCGCCTGCGGGCCTTCGCGATACCGTTCCGGTTGGCGCGCGCCTGCCGATGACCGCAGGTTCGGGAGCCAAGGTGCTCCTGGCATACGGCGACGACGCCACACGCCAGGCAGTACTGCCCACCGCCAAATTCAGCGAGCGCGCGCTGGCCGAAGTCCGGCGCCGCGGTTGGGCGCAGAGCGCAGGCGAACGCGAGTCCGGAGTCGCGAGTGTGTCGGCGCCAGTACGCGATAGCAGCGGTGCGGTGATTGCCGCCATCTCGGTATCGGGTCCGATCGACCGCATTGGCCGCCGCCCCGGCGCGCGTTGGGCGGCTGATCTGCTCGCCGCCGCCGATGTCCTAACCCGTCGGTTGTAAAGCAGCTTGATTGGCCGCCTGTCCAGCCCGGAATGCAGACCTGACACACTGTCGCCGTGACTTCTCTGACGGCTGCGGCCGCCAGCTTCTTTTCATGCCGCGTTGGCATGATGGGCCAGTCCAGCCCGCAGGATATTGCGTGCGGCGTGTTCGTCTGCCGGTGTGCTGTGACCACAGCGTTGGCAGGCGAAGTCCGCTTGCGTGACGCGGTTGCCGCGCGCTGCGTACCCGCAGCGCTCACACCCATCGGAGGTGTGCCTGGGGTCGACCTCAATCCACGCCCGCCCAGCCTCTTCCGCTTTGCCTGCGAGAATGCTCGTGAACTGGCCCCAGCCAGCGTCACTGATCGATCGGTTGAGCCCTGTTTTCGCCCGGGCTCCGTTGGGCAGAAACTTGCCGGGATTGTCAGGATCCGGGACGGGTCTGGCCCGTCGCACCATGTTCGCGATCTTCAAGTCCTCCACGACGATCAAGTCGTATCGGGCGACGAGTTCGCGGGCCTGTTTGTGATGAAAGTCCTTGCGCTGGTTGGCGATCTTGCGGTGCCGCGCCGCAACGGTTTCCCGTTTGGCCGCACGATTCTTCCCACCACGGCGGGCCCGTTGGAGGCGCTGCTGGGCTGCGGTCAGCCGATTCGCCGCCGTGCGCGCGCACCGCGGATTGTCGACGTGGTCTCCGTCGCTGGTTGTGGCAAAGCTGACGACGCCGACGTCGATACCGGCCTGACGACCGGTCGCGGGCAGCGGATTGGTGGGCACGTCATCACAGGACAGCACCAGCATCCAGCGCCGCCCGTGTCGCTTGATTTGGATTGTCTTCACTCGGCCCGCCACCTCGCGGTGCAGATCAACCTTGACTTGGCCGATGCCCTGCAGATACACCCGGCGCTGCTCGGGCAGCCAGCGCGCACCGTCACCGTCTTTGGGCCACTCCACACTGTCGAACCGGCCAGCACCCTTAAACCGTGGATACCCCGACCTCACACCGGCTTTGGCTGTCTTGACGCGCCGGAAAAACCCGGCGAATGCCTTATTCAATCGCCGCAATGTCGCTTGCTGACTGGAAAACGACCACATCGCTTGATCCGGGCGCATCGCGCGGATCTCAGTCAGCTGCCCCGACTGGTCCCCATAACTGACCCGAGTCTTGCTGGCATGCGACCACGCGTCCCTGCGTTCCTGCAACGCCGCGTTGTAAAGCTCGCGATGGGCGTCCACACAGTTCGCCAAAGCCACATGCTGGCGGGTAGTGGGCCGCAACCGAAACACATACGCCCGCCTCACGACAAACCCACTCCACGAGGAAAGCGAGGGCTCAACATGACCGCACCCTATGAAACGACACCGACAAAACTCCCCAGGCTACGGTGCTCGCCAGCCCAAATCGGCCCGACGGCCAAAGCCGCCCTTCCCGTCGGGGCGGTTCTCTGATGGGAACCAATCAGCGCGCGAGCATCGTCATGTCCGAGGACGAGATCGCCGAATTCGTCGTCAAAAGCCGCACCGGGACGTTGGCCACCGTTGGCTCCGACGGCCAGCCGCACCTGACCGCAATGTGGTACGCCGTGGTCGACGGCGAAATCTGGCTCGAGACCAAGGCCAAGTCGCAGAAGGCGGTCAATCTCACACGCGATCCCCGGGTGAGTTTCCTGATCGAGGACGGCGACACCTATGACACCTTGCGTGGCGTCTCCTTCGAAGGCGTCGCCGAGATTGTCGACGATCCCGACGTGTCGCACCGCGTCGGGGTCAGCGTGTTCGAGCGCTACACCGGTCCCTACAGCGACGACATGAAGCCGTTCGTCGAGCAGATGATGAACAAGCGAGTCTGCGTACGAATTGTGGCGCATCGCTCGCGGTCCTGGGATCACCGCAAACTTGGCTTGCCGGCCATGCCGGTGGGTGGATCGACGGCACCGGCCGTGCTCGGAAGCGGCCAGTAAATTGCGTTTGTAGCCCCGATGGGATTCGAACCCACGCTACCGCCGTGAGAGGGCGGCGTCCTAGGCCGCTAGACGACGGGGCCAGAACCGATCCAGAGACGATCCGGAGTGCCAGCATAGCTCACCGGCATACGCCCACCTAATTGCTCAGCGGTGCAAGGAACGTCTCAACATGGCGCATAGTACTGACGGCAATGCTGCCCGGCCCTGCCCGCGGGTACACAAAAAGTCTGAATGCACATGTCTTCGTCTGATGCGAGAGAACCTTCGAACCCCGCAAAAAGGTCACCGTATTCGCGCTCGGTGAAGAACCCGGCGAAGAAGACCACTGCGATCGCGGAGGCGACTATTACGGCACCGGCGACGATGCGTGCCCAGGTTGCAAAATCGTTGAACGGATGCCGCCGTCGCGGCGGATTGGCTGAGTTGGCCTCTGGGGCCGAAGCAGTCGGTTCGTCACTCGGCATGGTGCCGTCCTTCCGCTGAATCAACGATGATTCTAGTCGCGCTGGAAGTCGGCGTGCTGAGGAATATGTGCTGGGGTACCAGGACTCGAACCTAGAATGGCTGAACCAGAATCAGCTGTGTTGCCAATTACACCATACCCCATTGGCTGCCTAAAACAGCTGGTCAAAGGCTTACTGCAGACGATGTGATGGTCATGCTGCCGCTACTGCCAACTGCCCAAGGGCCGACGTGCAGACTACCAAACAATTTGGTCGGTTCTCACGCGCGCCCGACCTGGTCGCGGGCTTGGCGCAGCCGCTGCAGACTGCGCTCACGGCCGAGCAACTCCATCGATTCGAATAGTGGCGGGCTCACTGAGCTTCCGGTGATGGCCACTCGGAGCGGTCCGAATGCTTTGCGTGGTTTGAGCCCGAGTGCCTCGACCAACGCGGCCTTGAGTGCGGACTCGATATCGGCCACCGTCCAATCCGCCAGCCCGTCGAGTGCTGCTACCGCGGCGTCGAGCACCGCACCGGCGTCGGCACCCAGTTCCTTGGCCGCCGCCTTGGGGTCGATCGCATATTCG
>DAIODV010000228.1:0-6402 GCA_036746615.1 Mycobacterium sp. | reverse complement strand
TTGACGGGCGCGCTGGGTGCGGTGACCGCGTTCACCTTCGCCCGCATCGGTCTGCACAGCCGGCGCAACCTGACGGTGTACATCGCCGCGCTGCTGTTCCTGCTGGCGTGGGCGACCTCCGGCATCAACGGCTGGTTCTACGTCGGCAACTACGGGGTGCCGTGGTTCGACATCCAGCCCGTCATCGCCAGTCACCCAGTGACGTCGATGTTTTTGACGCTGTCGATCCTGACGGGGTTGCTGGCCGGTTGGTACCACTTCCGGATGGACTACGCAGGGCATACCGAAGTCAAGGACAGCCGGCGCAACCGCGTGCTGGCGTCCACCCCGCTGCTGGTTGTCGCGACGATCATGGTCATCGGCATGGTGGCTTCGCTGGCCAAGGGCGCGGTGTTCCGCTACCCGCACTACACGATCGCGAAGGCCAACCTCGCCGCGCTCACTTCGGGGCTGTCGCCGGCCAGCTGCGCCATGGCCGAGGACGTTCTGGCCGAGCCCGACCCCAATGCCGGTCTGCTGCAACCAGTTCCAGGCCAGCAATTCGGGCCCGCGGGTCCGCTCGGCGGAGTCAACCCCGTCGGCTTCAAACCCAACGGTGTCGGCGACGACCTGCAGTCCGACCCCGTCGTGACCAAACCCGGGCTGGTCAACTCCGACGCCTCGCCCAACAAACCCAACGTCGCCTACAGCGACTCGGCCGGGACCGCCGGCGGCAAGGGCCCGGTCGGAGTCAACGGCTCCCACGCCGCGCTGCCGTATGGGCTAGATCCCGCCCGCACTCCGGTGATGGGCAGCTACGGCGAGAATTCGCTGGCCGCCACCGCCACCTCGGCGTGGTACCAGTTGCCGCCGCGGACGCCCGAGCGGCCACTTGTGGTGGTCTCCGCCGCCGGGGCCATCTGGTCCTATAAAGAGGACGGCAACTTCACCTACGGGCAGCAGCTGAAACTCGAATGGGGCGTTACGCGTCCGGACGGCAGCACCGCGCCGCTGGGCCAGGTCCAGCCGATCGACATCGGCCCCCAGCCGGCGTGGCGGAATCTGCGCTTTCCGCTGACCTGGGCGCCGCCGGAGGCCAACGTCGCGCGCATCGTCGCCTACGACCCCAACTTGAGCTCCGAGCAGTGGTTCGCGTTCACGCCGCCGCGGGTGCCGGTGCTGCAGAACCTGCAGCAGCTGATTGGTTCGCAGGCTCCGGTGTTGATGGACATCGCGACCGCCGCGAACTTCCCGTGCCAGCGGCCGTTCTCCGAACACCTTGGCATCGCCGAACTTCCGCAGTATCGGATCATGCCGGACCGTAAGCAGACGGCATCGTCGTCGAACCTGTGGGAGGCATCGAAGTCCGGCGGGCCGTTCCTGTTCACCCAGGCGATGCTGTGGACGTCGACCATCCCCACCTACCTGAGTGGCGACTGGTACCGGGACTGGGGATCAGTGGAGCGATACAACCGGCTGGTGCCAGCTGATCAGGCGCCTAACGCCGCCGTCGACCAGGGTGTGGTCAAGGTGTACGGCTGGACGCGCCAGGGACCGATTCGAGCACTGCCATGACGCAAGACGTGCGCGTGGCGCGCTGGGTCGCAACGATCGCCGGGTTGGTTGGCTTCGTCCTGTCTGTGGCCACTCCACTGCTGCCGGTCGTGCAGACCACCGCGACGCTGAACTGGCCGCAGCAAGGCCAGATGAATAATGTGACGGCGCCGCTGATTTCGCAGACACCGGTCAGGATGACGGTCAATGTGCCGTGCGCGGCTATACGAGCGATGCCGCCCAAGGGCGGGATGCTGTTAGGCACCGCGCCCAAGAAGGGCAAGGACGCCACGCTCGACGGTTTGTTCGTTAATGTCACCAGCAGCCGCGTCGACGTCACCGATCGCAACGTGGTGATCGAAAGCGTGCCGCGCAGCGCAGTCGACAGTCCGCAATGTCAGCGGATCGAGATCACCTCCACCCGCGCAGGCACATTCGCCACCTTTGTCGGATTGACCAAAGCGTCGGGCTTCCCAGACCCCAACTTGCGTCCACAGATCGTCGGCGTCTTCACCGACTTGACCGGTCCCGCACCGCCGGGACTGCAGCTCTCGGCGACCATCGACACCCGATTTTCCACCACGCCAACGACATTGAAGCTCACCGCAATGGTGCTGGCGATCGTCGCCACGATCGTGGCCTTGGTCGCGCTGTGGCGGCTCGACCAGCTCGACGGCCACCGCATGCGCCGCCTCATCCCGGCCAACTGGAGGTTCTTCGGCTGGACCGACGCCACCGTGATCTTCGCGTTCCTGCTGTGGCATGTGATGGGAGCCAACTCGTCGGACGACGGCTACATCCTCGGGATGGCCCGGGTCGCCGATCACGCCGGCTACATGTCCAACTACTTCCGGTGGTTCGGCAGCCCGGAGGACCCGTTCGGCTGGTACTACAACCTGCTGGCGCTGATGACCCACGTCAGCGACGCCAGCATCTGGATTCGGTTGCCGGACTTGGTCGCTGGGCTGGTGTGTTGGCTGCTGCTGTCCCGCGAAGTGTTGCCCCGGTTGGGGCCGGCTGTGGCGGCCAGCAAGCCGGCGATGTGGGCGGCGGGCATGGTGTTGCTGGCGGCCTGGATGCCGTTCAACAACGGTCTGCGCCCGGAATCGATCATCGCGGTGGGCTCGCTGATCACCTACGTGCTGATTGAGCGGTCGATGCGGTACAGCCGGATGACGCCGGCTGCGCTGGGCGTGATCACCGCGGCGTTCACCCTCGGTGTCCAACCGACCGGGTTGATCGCCGTGGCCGCGTTGATCGCCGGTGGCCGGCCGATCCTGCGAATCCTGGTCCGGCGGCATCGTCTGGTCGGCACCTGGCCGTTGGTGGCACCGATGCTGGCAGCCGGCTCGGTCATCCTCACCGTGGTTTTCGCTGACCAGACGCTGTCAACGGTGTTGGAGGCCACCAGGATTCGTACCGCGATCGGGCCCAGCCAGGCGTGGTACACCGAGAACCTGCGGTACTACTACCTCTTTCTGCCGACCGTCGACGGCTCGCTGTCCCGCCGGTTCGGGTTCTTGATCACCGCACTGTGTTTGTTTACCGCGGTGTTCATCATGCTGCGGCGCAGCCGGATTCGCGGCGTGGCCCGTGGACCGGCCTGGCGGCTGATGGGCGTCATCTTCGGCACGATGTTCTTCCTGATGTTCACCCCGACCAAATGGGTGCACCACTTCGGCCTGTTCGCCGCGGTCGGCGCGGCGATGACCGCGTTGACGACGGTGCTGGTGTCGCCGTCGGTGCTGCGGTGGTCGCGTAACCGAATGGCGTTTTTGGCCGCGGTGTTTTTCGTGTTGGCGCTGTGTTTTGCCACCACCAATGGTTGGTGGTATGTGTCCAGCTACGGCGTGCCGTTCAACACCACGATGCCGAAGATCGGCGGGATCACCGTCAGCGCAATATTTTTCATACTGTTTGCGCTGACCGCGATTTACGCAGCCTGGTTGCACTTCGCGCCCCGCGACCGCGGGGAAGGCCGTCTTGCTGTCGCGCTGACGGCGGCGCCGGTGCCGATCGCAGCCGGCTTCATGGTGCTGGTGTTCATCGCGTCGATGGCGATCGGCGTGGTGCGCCAGTACCCGACATTCTCCAACGGCTGGTCGAACCTGCGGGCCTTCACTGGTGGCTGCGGCCTGGCCGACGACGTGCTGGTCGAGCCCGACGCCAATGCAGGGTTCATGCCAGCGCTGCCGGGCGACTACGGTCCGCTTGGCCCGTTGGGCGGGGTCAAGCCGATCGGGTTCACGCCCAATGGTGTTCCGGAACACACTGTGGCCGAAGCGCTTCGGATGACGCCGGAACAACCTGGTACCGACTACGACTGGGACGCGCCGACCAAGCTGAAAGCCCCAGGCATCAACGGCTCGACGGTGCCGCTGCCGTATGGCCTTGACCCCGCGCGGGTTCCGGTGGCGGGCAGCTACACAACCGGCGCGCAGCAGCAGAGCACGCTGAAATCGGCGTGGTATCAGCTGCCCCGAGCAGATGACGGGCATCCACTGGTGGTGGTGACCGCCGCGGGCAAGATCGCCGGCAACAGCGTCCTGCACGGACACACCGACGGGCAAACCGTGGTGCTGGAGTACGGCAAGCCGGGACCTGGCGGCGAGCTCATACCGAGCGGCCGGCTGACCCCCTACGATCTGTACGGCGAGCAGTTCAAGGCGTGGCGCAATCTGCGCTTCGCCCGCGACAAGATCCCGGCGGATGCGACCGCGGTCCGCCTGGTCGCCGAGGATCTGTCGCTGACACCGGAAGAGTGGGTCGCCGTCACTCCCCCGCGGGTGCCCGATCTGCGTTCTCTGCAGGAGTACGTCGGCTCGTCGGAGCCGGTGCTGATGGACTGGGCCGTGGGGCTGGCCTTCCCGTGCCAGCAGCCGATGCTGCACGCCAACGGCGTCACCCAGATCCCGAAATTCCGCATCACGCCGGATTACAACGCCAAGAAGATGGACACCGACACCTGGGAAGACGGGACCAACGGCGGACTTCTGGGCATCACCGACGTGCTCCTGCGAGCCCACGTGATGGCCACCTACCTCTCCCGCGACTGGGGCCGAGACTGGGGCTCACTGCGCAAGTTCGACACGATCGTCGACGCTCACCCGGCTCAGCTCGAGCTAGGCACCGCCACACACAGCGGGTTGTGGTCACCGGGCCAGATCAGGATCAAACCCTGATTCAGCCCGTCCGACGGCGGGTAGCCCAATAGGCATGCGAGCTGAAGAAGGCGACGAAACTGTCGAGGAGTTGGCCGACGAGGCCGCCAAAGCGAAGAACGAGCTCAAAGAATCCACCGAGACCGGCAAAAAGGTGCAGGAGGAGTCCAAAGACTCGGCGTGACGGCCGTCATTTGCTTTCGACGTCACAACGCTGCAAAGTTCGATCATGATCAGACCGATCTTGAATCTGAGTCGCTGTGCCGTGTTGATGGTTGCGGCGACGGCATTTCCCTTCACTACCGGGTCGGCTTCGGCTGCGCCCGCTAGCACGACAGTCCCGCTCAAAAGCACCTTGCGTGCATGCGATTTCAGCCCCATCACCAGCGGAGCGGCACAAACCAATGCCACAGTGTCGTCGGTAATCCGCAGCAGCGGGAGCACAGTGGCCGCAGAACTGCGTCTGGCGAACGCGGGCTCGCCGGGCACTCACTATGACGTCAGGCTGATTCAGGCGCCTCGGGCATCGAATTCGCCATGCGATGCCGCAGGCCCGGGTGTGACAGTCGGCAGTCTCGATAGCGACGGCGGGGGCGTGGCCACCACCACGCTGCAGAGCAGCATCCAGCCGGGTACGACGGGCGCATGGGTGTTTGTCCAACGCCCAAGCCAGTTTTCGCAAGCTCCGGTCGAGTACTACACGTCGGACTTCATCGCGCCGGTCTAGCAGAGAAAGAGGTAGGGCCGCCGCCGACGCCACCGCGGTCGACGGCGTTGCGGCCCTACCACCTCTTTAGGCGTTGATCGCCGTCTTCTCGCCGTTGTGGCTGATTTCAATGCGCCGCGGCTTCGCCTTTTCGGCGACAGGAATCGTCAGGCGCAAAACACCGTCGTGGTAGTTCGCCTCGATCTTGTCGGTGTCGAGATTTTCCCCGAGGTACAGCTGGCGGCTGAACACTCCGCGGGGCCGTTCGGCGGTCAGCATCTCGCGGTTTTGGTCGAGCCCGGGGCGCTCGGCACGCACGGTCAGCGCGTTGCGCTCGACGTTGAGATCAAGCGAATCTGCGTTCACACCAGGCAGATCGAACTCGACGATGAACTGGTCGCCATCTCGCCAGGCGTCCATGGGCATGACCGCGGGCCGGGCCGCCGTGCCGAATACTTGCTGGGTCCAGCGGTCAAGGTCGCGGAACGGATCTGTACGCATCAATACCATATTTCACCTCCTGGTCGGGCAGACGATCTATGTCTGCGAGCACAGTTTTGTGATACCACTGTATGTATACTTCCGCAAGTAGGAGTCCGACGTTTCTTGACAGGAGGGGTTCCGACCATGCAGTACGTCGAAGGCGCCGCCCTACCCGACGAAGCACCCGAAGCAGACGCGATGGAACAGCGCCTTGTTGTGGATGCAGAAGACGACATCGGATTGGACGCCAACCATGTTGACGCACTTAGTGATCGGGACGCCGACGTCGCCGATGTGATCGACCAAGCCATCGTCGTGCCTCTCCCCGAGGACGATTACGGCCCTGCCTAGCGGTGCCAGTGCACGGGTCCTGCCCAAAGGTCAGGCGTGTCATCGGGTGGATCTTGATGCGTCGTCACGGCTATCCGGGTCGGCCCGGTCTCGTGGTGGCTTGGATGGGCGCGGTCGTACGCAGCGCGCCGGGTGGGGTCGCGTAGCAGCGCGTAGGCAGCCAAAATT
>DAIODV010000227.1:0-6420 GCA_036746615.1 Mycobacterium sp. | reverse complement strand
CGCGATGATCGCCAGCGAGCGGTTGTTCGAACCGTTCAACGACGGCAACACGATGTTCCCGCACGGCTATACCTTTGGCGGCCACCCGGTGTCGGCCGCCGTCGGGCTGGCCAACCTCGACATCTTCGAGCGTGAGGGCCTCAACGAGCGCGTCAAACGAAACGCGCCGGTCTTCCGCGCCACCCTGGAAAAGCTGTACGACTTGCCCATCGTCGGCGATGTCCGCGGCGAGGGCTATTTCTACGGCATCGAACTGGTAAAGGACAAAGCGACCAAGCAAACCTTCACCGACGCCGAGCGCCGCTCGCTGCTTGGTCACGTGTCGTCGGCTCTCTTCGAAGCCGGGCTGTATTGCCGCACCGACGACCGCGGCGATTCCGTCATCCAGCTGGCGCCACCGCTGATCAGCGGTCAAGCCGAGTTCGACACCATCGAAGCGATTCTGCGCAGCGTGCTGACAGAGGCGGGGAACAAACTGTGACCAAACCGGCCATCGACCCGATCCGCTGGCAGCCGCCGCCGTCGCGGCCGCTGCCCGACCCAGACCTCACGACAACGCTGCACGTGATTGAGCTACCCGGCAACGCCCCCGAGGACGTCGTCGCCGACGCCGAAGGCAACATCTGGACCGGTGTCGACGACGGCCGCATCATCCGGATCTCGCCGGACGGCAGCTCCACGAAGGTGGTCACCAACACCGGCGGCCGACCGCTGGGGTTGGCGGTCGCCCGCGACGGCAGACTGCTGATCTGCGACAGCCACTGCGGCCTGCTGCGATATGACCCTGCCACCGAAGAACTGGAGACCCTGGTCGCCGAGGTCGCCGGCCGGCCGTTGACATTTTGCTCCAACGTAGTCGAATCATCCGATGGCACAATCTTTTTCACTGAGTCCACCAGCCGGTTCCACTACGAGTACTACAAGGGCGCCGTAGTCGAAGGACGTCCGACCGGCTCGCTGTTTCGGCGTGATCCCGACGGCGCGGTGAGCATCCTGGCCTCGCGTCTGCACTTTGCCAACGGCGTGGCGCTGACTGCCGACGAGTCGGCGTTGGTGTTCGCCGAGACGACGGGCTGCCGGCTGTCCAAGTACTGGCTCACCGGAAGCCGGGCCGGTTCGATCACCCCGTTGGCCACCGATCTGCCCGGTTACCCCGACAACATCGCAACCGGCCTCGACGGCCGGATTTGGGTGGCGATGGTCTCGGAGCGCAACCGGCTCAACGAATGGCTGGGCCCCCGCGCACCCGTCGTCCGCTCGCTGTTGTGGCGACTGCCCTACCGTTGGCTGCCGAACCCGAAACCCCTCGTATGGGTGATCGCGTTCGACCCCGACGACGGCCACGTCGTCACCCAGCTTCGCACCCAGCATCCGGACTTCGGCCTGGCCACCGGCGTGGTGGAAACGCCCGGTCGGCTGTGGCTGGGCCGTATCGGCGGGCCGACGATCTGCTACCTGGATTTGTAACTTCTGCAACACCAGTCACAGCGCGGCTCCCGGGAATCGGGGCGTTAATCGCCTAGTCTGCACAGACGATGGGCTTCTTACGTACTACGTCCTGCCTGGCAGCGGCCGCTTTCATGGTCTCGGTGCCAGCTGCGCTCGGCATGCCGATCGCGCTTGCCGAGCCCGCTCCCGGAGCCGGCCCCGTATCCGACGCATGCCCGTTCAAGGTCGCCACACCACCGGCGGTGGACTCGTCGGAAGTCCCGCAAGCCGGCGATCCGCCGCTGCCGCTGCCGGTGCCCGCGTCGCCGATCGGCGGCAACGCGTTGGGCGGCTGCGGTGTGGTCACGGCACCCAACACCCCGCCGGTGCCCGGCGACGTTTCTGCCGAAGCCTGGGTGGTGGCCGATCTGGATAGCGGCGCGATCATCGCGGCACGCGACCCGCATGGCCGCCAACGCCCCGCCAGCGTCATCAAGGTGCTCGTCGCGATGCAATCGCTGCGCGAGCTCAACCTCAACAAGACCGTCGACGGCACGCCTGAGGATGCCGCCGCGGAGGGCACCCGGGTCGGCGTTGCCCCGGGTGGCACCTACACCGTCAACCAATTGCTGCACGGGCTGCTGATGCACTCCGGCAACGACGCCGCGCACGCGCTGGCGATGCAGCTGGGCGGCATGCAAGTCGCGTTGGAGAAGATCAACGCGCTGGCCGGCAAGCTCGGCGGCCGCGACACCCGCGCCGCGACGCCATCGGGGTTGGACGCGCCCGGCATGAGCACATCGGCGTACGACATCGGACTGTTCTACCGATACGCCTGGGAGAACCCAACTTTCGCTGACATCGTGCACACGGAGAAGTTCGATTTCCCCGGGCATGCCGACCATCCCGGGTATGAGCTGGAAAACGACAACCAGCTGCTCTACCACTATCCGGGTGCGCTTGGCGGCAAGACCGGATACACCGACGACGCCGGCCAGACCTTCGTGGGCGCTGCTAACCGCGACGGGCGCCGGTTGATGGCGGTGCTGTTGCACGGGACGCGTCAGCCGATTGCACCGTGGGAGCAGGCCGCGCATCTACTGGACTACGGTTTCGCGACCGCGCCGGGAACCCGGGTGGGCACACTCATCGAACCCGACCCGTCGTTGGCCAAACCCACCGGCGGTGAAGCCGCTCCTGGCACGTCGACGAACGCCGCCTCGCTCGTGCCGGACGCCAACTCGCTACCGGTACGAGTCGGTGTGGCGGTGATCGGAACCGTCATCGTGTTCGCGCTGATCATGGCTGCCCGCTCGATGAATCGCCGGCCGCAGAACTAAACCGGCAGAAGTTCGGCAATCAGTACACGGACGTGCTCGGCGATGTCATCACGGATCACGCGAACGGTGTCGAGCGGTTGGCCTGCAGGGTCCTCGAGTTTCCAATCGCGGTAGGACACTCCGGGATAGGAGGGGCAGGCATCGCCGCAGCCCATCGTGATCACGATGTCGCTGGCTTTTACCGCGTCGCGGGTCAGGACTTTAGGGACCGCTGCGGTGATATCGATACCGAGTTCAGCCGTTGCCGTGACGGCGACGGGGTTGATCTGGTCGGCGGGTTCGGTCCCGCCCGAATGAACTTCGATTCGATCACCGGCGAGATGGGTTAGCAGCGCGGCGGCCATCTGGGAGCGGCCGGCGTTATGCACGCAGACGAACAGGACCCGTGGCGGGCCGCTCATCGAGCACCGAATAGACGTGGTCGCAGGGCGAGAGAGACATAGACGAGCGCGACGAGCACAGGCACTTCGATGAGTGGACCGACAACGCCGGCTAGGGCCTGGCCGGAAGCGGCGCCGTAAGTGGCGATCGCCACCGCGATGGCCAGTTCGAAGTTGTTGCCGGCGGCGGTGAATGCCAACGTCGTGGTCCGTTCGTATCCCAAGCCGAGAGCGGCGCCGAGAACGTAGCCGCCGATCCACATGATGGCGAAGTACGCCAAAAGAGGCAGCGCAATGCGGGCGACATCCCATGGCTGAGAAGTGATCTGGTGGCCTTGCAGTGCGAATAGGATCACGATCGTGAACAGCAGCCCATAGAGTGCCCAGGGCCCGATTTCGGGCAGGAAGCGAGTCTCGTACCAGCTGCGGCCCTTGGCCTTTTCGCCCCACCGGCGGGACAGGTATCCGGCAAGTAGGGGAATGCCCAAGAAGATCAGCACGGATTTAGCGATCTGCCACGGTGAGGTCGAGATCGTGGTTTGCGGCAGGTGCAGCCAGCCGGGAAGCACGGATAGGTAGAACCAGCCCAGCGCGGCGAACATCAGGACCTGAAAGATCGAGTTCAACGCGACCAGCACGGCGGCGGCTTCGCGGTCCCCGTTGGCCAGGTCATTCCAAATCACGACCATCGCGATGCATCGGGCCAGGCCGACAATGATCAGCCCGGTGCGGTATTCGGGTAGATCGCCCAGCATCAACCACGCCAATGTGAACATCACTGCAGGACCAAGCGCCCAGTTGAGGACTAACGAGCTGATCAACAGTCGGCGGTCGCTGGTCACGGTGTCGAGCCGGTCATAGCGCACCTTGGCCAGTACCGGATACATCATGACCAGTAGTCCCAATGCGATGGGCAGCGAGATACCGTCGATCTGGACTTTCTGCAGGGCAGCGTTGAAGCCCGGGACCCACCGTCCCAGCAACAGACCGGTCGTCATAGCCACAGCGATCCAGACCGGCAAGAGCTGATCGAGTGTGGAAAGCCTTGTCGTCGCGGTGGTTTCGCTCACTGGCCGGCTACGAACAACAGGGTGTCGCTGTGGCATCGGCGCTAAAGCTATCGGAATCGGCGAGCACGGTGTAGACCTCCCAGCGCTCGCCACTGGGGCCGGTGACCCAAACCTTGTCCTGCTTCGCAAAACAGCAGGTGGTACCGATTTCCTCTTCGGTGAACATTTCAGCTTCCGCCAGTCGGGCGATCTCAGCGTGCACGACCTCGCTGGATTCGACCTCGACTCCGAGATGATTCAAGGTGCCACCCTGGCCGTGGTTTTCAAGCAGCACGAGTTTCAGCGAGGGATCGGCGATGGCGAAGTTGGCGTAACCGGGCTTGAGCTTGGCCGGCTGAGTGCCGAACAGCTTGGAGTAGAACGCTATTGCCTGATCGAGATCATCAACGTTGAGCGCTAGTTGTATCCGTGCCATGGCCACGAACCTCCGACCTGTGAGACATATATCGAACTAGTGGTATGGCACAGCATGCCGACCTTTTCGATATATGTCAAGGACATGTGGCAAGATGGTGTGATGCCGAAAGCGTTGCCAGTGATCGATACGACTGCGCCGGTGTGCTGTGCCCCCGTAGCCGCAGGACCGATGAGTGACGCCGACGCGTTGCAGATCGCGTTGCGTTTGAAGGCCCTTGCCGACCCGGTGCGGGTCAAGATCGTGTCGCACTTGTTCAGTTCGTCCGCTGGTGAAGAAATTTCCGGTGAGCTGGCGGCCGTGCTCAACCTAAGTGAGTCGACGGTCAGTCATCATCTGAACCAGCTGCGCAAGGCAGGCCTAGTGATCTCGGATCGCCGCGGGATGAACGTCTTTCACCGGGTACGCCCGGACGCGTTGCAGGCGCTTTGCGCGGCGCTGGACCCCAGCTGCTGCACGTAGTCCCGAAGGCAGGTGTGTACCAGGTGACAGGCGTAGACCGACGTCAACTCTTCGGGATCTCGATCTCGGCAGCCGGTGTGATTGCCGCGTCGGCATGTGGCAGCCGGTCCGGCGCACCCGCCGAACAGGAAGCATCGGTCACACCACCCGAGGACTTAATGCGCGAGCATGGAGTGCTCAAACGGGTATTGCTGATCTACCGGGAAGGAATCCGCCGCCTGCAGGCTGGCGATGAAACTCCCCTCCACGCCCTCAACGCGGGCGCGGGGATTATTCGAAGTTTTGTCGAGGACTATCACGAGCACCTCGAAGAACAGTATGTCTTTCCAAAACTGGAGCAGGCCAACAAGTTAGCAGACACTACCGCCGTGCTGCGCACGCAACACCAGCGTGGACGCACACTCACCGATCGCGTGCTCTCCGCCACTACAGCAGTTCCAGATAAGTCCGCGCGCGAGAATCTGATTCAGGACCTGACGGCGTTCATCCGGATGTACGAGCCGCATGAGGCGCGCGAAGACACTGTCGTTTTCCCGGCATTGCGCGATGTGGTGCCCGCGGCACAGTTCCACGACCTTGCTGAAATCTTCGAGGACGAGGAGCACCGGCGCTTCGGCCAGCGGGGCTTCGAAGGAGTCGTCGACAACGTCGCCGACATCGAAAAAAGCCTCGGCATCTACGATCTCAGCCAGTTCACCCCAACCTGATGCCGCTGATCGCCGCTGGGGCCGTCGTTCTCGAACAGGGCCTCTGCCGCCCGGGTTGGGTAGAAACCTCGGGCCGGCAAATCGCGGGCTGCGGGTCGGGCGCGCCGCCGCGGGCGGCCGATGTCGACATGCCCGAGGCTCTGGTGGTGCCCGGGTTCGTCGACATCCACGTGCACGGCGGCGGCGGCGTGTCGTACTTCGACGGCGACGACGCAGATATCCGGCGTGCAGCCATGTTTCACCGCAGGCATGGCACCACCACCACGCTGGCCAGCACGGTCACGGCCTCCCCCGCGGACCTGCACACGGCGGTACGTGCGCTCGCGGATGCGACCGGCGCGGGCGTCGTAGCCGGTATCCATTTGGAGGGGCCATGGCTAAGCGCGGTGCACTGCGGGGCGCACGATCCTCGGCAACTGCGCGACCCGGAACTCGCGGAGATCGACGCCCTGTTGGCCGTCGGCGGCGACGCGATCCGGATGGTCACCCTGGCGCCGGAACGCACGGGAAGCGACGATGCGATTATCCGCTTCGTCGACGCGGGAGTGGTTGTTGCCGTTGGGCATACAGATGCAACCTACGAGCAGACTCGACATGCCGTCGAGCTCGCCGTGGCCG
>DAIODV010000226.1:0-6455 GCA_036746615.1 Mycobacterium sp. | reverse complement strand
CGGGGTGTGGCGCAGCTTGGTAGCGCGCTTCGTTCGGGACGAAGAGGCCGTGGGTTCAAATCCCGCCACCCCGACTCATGTCTGCCTATGGGGTAACCAAGCTGTTCGCCGAAAGTGGCGTTCCGAAGTAACGTGCTTGCGGATCGACGACGACGGACTTGTCGTCACCTTGCCGACCGAGGGACTCCCGAGCCATCTGCTCGAATGAGATCTTCTGCGGCCCTCCGATGTTCTCGATTCCGCCCAGTGGCTCGCCTTCTGCCACCCGCGCGACCTCGTCGGCGAGGTCCTTGGTGGCGATGGGCTGGATCAGCGCGTCGGGCACGCGCACTTCGTCGCCGACCGTCAACGATGCGGTGATTGCGTCGGTGAACTCCGCAAACTGAGTGGCGCGGACAATCGAATAAGGAACCGCCGCTTCTTGGATGAGCTTCTCCTGGGCGGCCTTTGCGCGCATGTAGCCACTCTCGGGCAGCTCATCGCAGCCTACGATTGACACGGCAACATAGTGTCCAACGCCAGCGGACGTCGCCGCAGCTAGCAAGTTAGCGGTCGACGTCGTGAAAAATTCCATCACCGGATCGTCGTCGAATGACGGTGAATTAGACACGTCGACAACCACATTGGCGCCGGTGAGCACGTCGGCAAGCCCTTCGCCGGTCAGCGTGTTGACGCCTGTGCGGGGCGAGGCGGGGACCGCGTCGTGGCCGTGCTCCGTCAGCTTCGTGACCACCTGTGAACCCACCAAGCCCGAGCCGCCTATCACCACGATCTTCATGTTCCTCCCTCAAGAGGTCGTTGTGCGCACGCCGCCGATCGGTGCAGTAGAAGCCTAGTCCGTTGGCAAGCCCCACCGTCCGGCTATGTCTGTCCGGACGGGGATATTCGTGAATTGGCCTGGGATGGTATCGATCTCGATATGCCTGCCGTGTCAGATGCCGCCGTACCACGGGTCGGGCGGCAGCAGGCTGGGCAGACTCTCAACGGCCGCCAGCGCCGCTGAGGTGTCAGCCAGCCCACTCCACACAAGCGAAGGATCGGTTGAGCCGGGTGCTTCAAACCAGAGAGCTGAGCCCACCCCTGGGTGATCTACGGACAAGTAGGTACCCCAGGCGGTGGTGAGTGCATTGTCCTCGACACCGTTGCCGAACACCGCGTGGATGTTATGGAGCGCGGCGGTGACGTCGGCCGGCGGTTCCTGCTCGGTAGCGGCGTTGAAGCTGGGGTAGAGCGCGAAATCGGTCACCGTAGCACCCGCCAGGCCACCTGGGTCGGTACCACCACTAGCGGCTGTGCCGAAGTTGTAGATCGACTCATCACTCCACGGGGTTGCGTAATCAGACTCGAACACGTTGTAGGAGCCGACGGTCGTACCACCGATTTCCACATTGGTCGGCTGGTACTGCTGCCACTCGGTGAAATATGGCTGGAACCCCACATACCCATCGGGCCCGAGTTTCGTGTACGGCACATCTGGGCCAGCGGATACCAGGCTAAGACCGCCGAAGTCGCTAAGTCCGTCATCGGCGTGCGCGAAAGCCATCGGGACGACCGCAGCGGCAGCGATACCGCCCGCCGCAGTGCCGATTGCCAACAGAAGACGACGTCGCTTTATCACTGGACCCCCCCACCGTTATTGGAACTGTGCCCAACAAGTTGCCAATTTCAAGATCGTAACCCGACGGTGATCGTTCGCACAGGGAAAACAGAAAATAGTTACCAGCGGTAAGCGCCCGGCTCGCCTGCGTCGCGACTTGGCCGCCACGGCGAATTGCTCAGCTAATCGGTGTCGGCCACGTGGACGGTCATCAGCGCGATCGGTTGACACCTGTAGTCCGGCCAGACCGCCTGCGTCATCGCCCTAAGCACTGCATGATCGGCCGGGTGAGAATCATCGTCACCGGCGGAAACAGCGGCGTCGGAAAGGCGACTGCGGCGGCACTTGCCGCAGCCGGCCACAGCGTCGTCATCGCCTGCCGCACAATGCCGAAAGCCGAGCAAGCCGCGGCCACGATGTCCGGCGAGGTTGGGGTAGCCCACCTCGACCTCGCCGATCTGGCAAGCGTGCGAAAGTTCGCCGACTCAGTGGATGGCGTTGACGTGCTGATCAACAACGCGGGGGTGCTGGGTTTGCCGCTGACCCGCACTGCGGACGGCTTCGAGGCGCACATGGGCACCAACTACTTGGGCCATTTCGCCCTGACATGCCTTCTCGCAGAAAGGATCACCGATCGGGTGATTTCGGTGGTCAGCTCCGCCTACGCCCTTAGCCGCCTACACATTGACGACTTGAACTGGCACACCCGCAAGTACTCGAAGTGGGCGGCCTACGCGGAATCCAAGCTGGCCATCATGCTCTTCAGCCACGAGTTGGTACGGCGTGGCATACGGACCTACATGACCGACCCGGGCGCGACGGATACCGACATAACCAGAGACACCAGCGGCGTCTTGCCATGGATACGTGAACACACCATCCGCCGGTTCCCCGCGCACAGCGCTGCCACCGGTGCGCGATCCACTATTCAGGCCGTTACCACCGACCTGCCCAGCGGCAGCTATCTCGCGCCGCGCTTCAGCCAGTGGGGCAAGCCTAAAGTGACCAGGCCACGCAAGAAGGCCCGCGATCCCGAGATGGCACGTCGGTTGTGGGACGTGTCTGCTGAGCTGACGGGCTGTGACTGGCCGGGCCGCGTTTGACAGGCGTGGATTCGCGGGTAAACCGCTGCGTGCCCCCCGTACAAACGACGGTCGAACCGCAACTGCCCGCTGCGCATGGGCCGTTGTCGATGGCTGTGCGGTGCTGCCTTACCGAACTGGCGCCCCGCGATCAACTGGCTCGCATCGGCCCCATGATGCGCGATTCTGATCCGTACGGCCTTGATCTGCAGCTGGCGCTCTACATGTGTTACGAACTGCACTACCGCGGTTTCGCCGGCGTCGACCCCACCTGGGAATGGAATCCCGGTCTGCTGCATCTGCGCGGGCAGCTGGAGCGCGCTTTCCTGGCCGGAGTCCGCCGCGACATCGGCCGCATCGAGCCAGACCAAACCGCCACAGCCGAAATGGATTCCCTGTCAATCGAATCCGTCGATGGTACCGGCCCGTCGTATTGGCTCCGCGATAGCGGAACGTGGGAGCAGATGCGCGAGTACTTCGTGCACCGATCGCTCTATCACCTCAAAGAAGGCGATCCACACGCGTGGGCGATTCCGCGTCTGATGGGTCAGGCCAAGGCGTCGTTCGTGGCAGTCGAATTCGACGAATACGGGGCAGGACGCGGTTCGCAAGTCCATCAGCAACTATTCGCCGACCTGTTAACCGCCGCGGGCCTGGATTCGACCTACCTTGCTTACCTCGACGTGGTCCCCGCCGAATCGCTGGCGGTGGTGAACTTGATGTCGTTGTTCGGCTTGCACCGACAATTCCGCGGAGCCGCCATCGGACATTTCGCGGCAACGGAGATCACCTCGTCGCCAGGGTCACGCCGGCTGGTCGAGGCGCTGCAGCGGCTGGCCGCGCCGCAGGAGTGCATCACGTTCTACCGCGAGCACGTCGAGGCCGACGCCGTGCACGAACAGGTGGTACGCCTCGATGTGGTTGGCGATCTCGTAACCCAGGAACCAAAGTTGGATCAGGACGTGGTGTTTGGAATCCGCGCCCACGCTGTCGTCGAGGATCGGCTAGCCGACGCGATCATGGCGTCGTGGAAAGCCGGGCAGACATCGTTACGACGACCGCTGGGCTGAGCGGGCCCGCGTAGGCCGACAGCGTCGATGGCTGGTGTCGCACAGCGGATAGTCCTTGCTGCGCCGGCAAGTACAGATGGCCACCATGAATCGGTCGGATTCCACGACGTCCCCGCTGGGCGTCTCGATGCACACCGGCCCGGGTACCAACACCGGTCCGTTGGGTATTACTTTCACCCGCGCGCGTTCGGTCATGGCTTGGCCGCGCGAATAACCACGAGTTCCTCAGTCCGGCAGCCCTTTTGAATCCGGCCAGTGGCTTGCAGCCAGCCGGCTCGCGCTGACAGCACCGGACCGAACGGAATGCACTGGGACGCAATGACTTCAGCGTCCAAACCGGTTGACCGCAATGATTCCAATGACTGCTCTATTCCGGACAACGCGGACTGCACCAGCAGCATGGAGCCGCCAGCGGTCAGCATGCTGGCCGCTGATTCGCACAACGGATCCAGTACCAGCCGCCCGTCGACACCCGCATTCCACGCCCGCGCCGGACCTGCGGTCATCGGGATTACCTCAGTGTCACCCGCAGGTGGGGTGGGCACATAAGGCGGATTGGACACGATGACGTCAAAAGGCGCGTAATCCAGCGCGCCAGAATATGATCCCTCGCGAACGTCGATCTCGACGCCGGCATGGACGGCATTGCCCTGCGAACAGCGCACCGCTTGCGGGCAGATATCGAAGGCGATCACACTGGTCGCGCCCAACTCAGCCGCAGCGATCGCAATGACACCGCTGCCCGTACAGAGATCCAACACTCGGCGGCCTTGAGCCAGCTCACTCTTTTCGAGCGTGTCGATCAGCAGTTGCGTGTCATGTTGCGGCGCATAGACACCGTCGATATCCAGCGAACCGCAGGGTGCGGGGTAAGCGATGGTCACTTCGGCCTTTCGAGGTCGTGATCGCCGTGCTCGTCACGGCCTGAAGTGACTCATGCCCACAAACCGCGATCTCGAAACCGAATTAGCTGCGGAGTCAGCTAGGTGCTTGCCGGCGCGTGCGCCAATTGCTCGACAATCTTCGAGCAGAACGCCGATAGGTCAGACGGTGATCGGCTGGTGACCAGATTTCCATCGACGACGACTTCCTCGTCGACGACTTTGCCGCCGGCATTGCGTAAGTCGGTGCGAATGCTCGGATAGGACGTGAGCTTTCGCCCCGCAACCACCCCGGCCTCCACGAGCGTCCACGGCCCGTGGCAGATCGCTGCAACCGGCTTGCCCGAGTTGACGAACTCACGCACGAACGAGACAGCCGAATCGTCCAACCGCAGCTTGTCCGGGTTCACCGTGCCGCCGGGCAGAACCAGTGCGTCGAACTCGTCCACAGACGCATCCGACACCGCCCGATCGACATCGAACGTTCCTGCCGGCTCCAAATCGTGGTTACGCGCTTGGATCTCACCGGTTTTCAGAGAGACGAGTTCGACCTGCGCGCCTTCCTCGCTCAGCGCCGCACGCGGCTGCTCGAGTTCGACCTTCTCCACGCCGTCCGCGGCCAAGATGGCTACTTTCTTGCCTTGCAACGAGTTTGGCATCTTTGAATCCTCCTTGTTTGGGAATGGTCAGTCGCCGGCCCTTGCGTCGCTAGCTGCCGTGCGTAGTGCCGCAAGCAATGGCTCGGCGGCTTCTTTGAAGAAGAGGTCTTGGCTCTCGCCACCGATTTGCACCAGCGCGATATCGGTGAAACCGGCCTCCCAGTACGGGCGCACCGCGTCGACGATTGGGTCGAGGTCCGGGCCGCAAGGAATGCTCTCCGCGACGTCCTCGGGACGGACGAACTGTGTGGCTCCGGCAAAACCGGCCGTCGTCGGCAGGTCGGCGTTGACATTCCAGCCACCACCGAACCAACGGAATTGGTCGTGGGCGCGTTCGATGGCAGCGTCGCGGTCCGGGTCCCAGCAGATTGGTATCTGCCCGACGACCCGGCCTCCGCCGGCGATGCCCATGCCCTGCCGCACCGAGTGCCAGTCACGCACAAGGTCGTCGTTGGGTTCGACTGCGATCAGGTGATCTGCGAGGGGGGCGAATTTGTCGATGGACTTCTTGCCGCTCACGGCGACCCCGATGCCGACCGGCACTTCCGGCACATCCCACAACCGTGCGGAGTCAACTTGGTAGTAATGGCCACGCCAGTCGACCAGATCGCCGCGGAACAAGGCGCGGATGACCTCGATAGCCTCCCTCAGCATCTCTTGCCGTTGGACGATGGCGGGCCAGCCCTTACCGATCACGTGCTCGTTGAGGTTCTCACCGCTGCCCAGCCCCAGTGTGAACCGGCCGTCGGCGAGGATCTGCACGGTCGCCGCCTGTTGCGCGACGACCGCGGGGTGATAGCGCATGGTCGGGCAGGTCACATAGGTGTAGAGATCAACCCGGTCAGTAACTTGGGCGACCGCACCCAGGACCGCCCAAGCGTTGGGTGCGTGCCCCTGCGAGGCCAGCCATGGTGAGAAGTGGTCACTGCAGACCTCGAAATCGAAACCGCGGTGTTCAGCCGAAACCGCATAGCGGACAAGCTCTTTCGGCCCATTCTGCTCTGTCATCAAGGTATAGCCAAACCGTGTCATACGGAATTGGGTACCCCTGCACAGCTAGGGCAAACGACCCTCGTAAAGCTAAAGCCGGTCCTTGACCGCCGCGGATAGCCGGGCGCCGTCGGCCTTGCCTGCGGCCATCGCGGTGGCGGCCTTCATCACCAACC
>DAIODV010000225.1:941-6460 GCA_036746615.1 Mycobacterium sp. | reverse complement strand
CGGCCGTTTCGGAGCCGCTCATGGGACGAAGTCCACGTTCGACACTTTTGCGCCATCGCCGGTCTGCTGCACACTTATTCGCATCCGCCACCTGCGCGGCTCTTGTTCTGGCGGTGCCGCGGCAACGGTGGTCTTCACCGATACCGCGACCAGTACTTGCGCCTGATCTTTCGTCTCGGACAACAGCCCCGCCTCGGCGACGGTGCCCTCCGACTTGGATTGCAGCTTCTTGACGACGTCGACGAACGGCTGAGACCGTTTTTGGAAGTCGTCGTAAAAGTTGCCCGTCGCCGACTCCAGGATCCGCTTGATGTCGGCATCGACTTCGGTGTAGTCGATCGTGGTGAGGTTGACCGCGGTCTGACGGGCGACTTGCACGTAGAGATTGCGCTGCGTCTGCGCGTCGCCGTCTTGGTAAACAACGTATCCGAGCCAGCCTCCGACACCGATCAGCGCCGCGATGACGACAAGTCCGATCGTGATCAGTGCGCGGGTATCGGAAATCCTTCCCCGCACAGGCGTTTTGGCGCCCTCTATCTGCCCGGTATCAGCATGTTCTGCCATGTCTTGCCTTTCGTGCCGTCGGCCAGGTCGGACTGGGTGTAGGTGCGGCCGTCGGGGCCTACGTAGCTTCCGGTCGCCGGGTCATAGGGGACGGCGGCAACCGGCGGCGGGTGTGCGCCACCTGCTGGCGGTGCGGATCTGGGATCTTTGCCCGGTGGATATTGCGGCACGCTCTGGCCGCTGAGCGTCGAGTTGGGGTCACCCTTCCAGTTGTAGCCATCGTTGAGCGGCACGTATTGCTCATCGCTCTCGCACATCTCAGCCGTCGGCGCGCGCTTGCCGGGCTTCGTCTCGCACGGGGTGTTGCGCACACCCCGGACATTCAGCGCGGAGTCCTGCGGGACGCGGCAATACAATTCGCCGGCCGGCCGGTCTGGATACTCCTGGCGGGACGGAATTCGCTGCTGCTGAACCGGCAGGAATCCGGTGTTGCATGGCGGCGGCAGGTTGAGGTTCAGATTGAAGTCGAGATAGACGCCCTTGTAGTCCTGCTTGCTGTCGGAGTCCGGCTCCGCGATCGCCGACATCACGGCCGTCCCCTGCGGGAAGAGCACCAGCAGCTGCTCGAGATCGTTGTGGTAGTCCACCGCGATTTTGCCGAGACTCACCATATTGGCCAGCAGCACAGGCAAAGTGGGCGCGACCCGGTCGAAGAGCGCCCTGCCTTCCTCCAGCGCAGGACCGCCGACGTTGAGCAGATCCGCGAACGCGCGGTCCTGTGCCTTGAGCTGGCCGGTGATCGAGTTGATGTGGCGGGCCCACGTCGCGATCGAATCCGAGGTTCGCACTTGGGAACTGGCGACCGGCGGGAACTGGTCGATCAGTTTGGCGAATTGATCTTTGGTCTTACCGGAGTCGATCGCCAGCGCCGTCCCACCGTCGACGATTCGTGAGAGTTCCGGTCCCAGCCCTGCTACGGCCTTGGAGGCTTCGTCGACGACGGTGTGCAGATTGTCTTGCGGGATCGCCTGCAGTGCTTTGTTTGTGGTGTCGAGCAGGGAACCGATATCGACGGGGATCTGCGTTCTGCCGACCGGGATCACTGCGCCTTCGCGCAGCTTCGATCCCGTACCCGAATGCGGGGTCAGTTCGATAAACTGCTCGCCGACGGCCGAGCGGCTGTGCACCGCGGCCGTCACATCGGACGGAATCGCGATGCCAGACTTCAGGGAGAGAACCGCGCGAACGCCATCGCGGGTGACGTCAACGGACTTCACGATGCCGACTTCGCTGCCGCGATAGTTCACCACCGATGTCGGGTACAGCCCGCCGGACGCGGGAAGATCGACGGTGACCTGGTAGCGCCCAACTCCCAGCAGTGCGGGCACTTTGACGAAACCGAACGCCATCACGCAGACCGCGATCACGGTGATCGACGCGAGAATCGCCAGCTGTGTCCACACCCGGCGGGACAATCGCAGCGTGCTCGAAAGCGCCATGCTAGTACCCCCCGAAGTGGTAGGGCGCGATCAGCGGATTGGCGGCGGTGTACGGGCTTGGCATCTGGCCGATGGTGCGGCCCCATTGCAGCTCGAGTTCGGTGAGGTTGCCTTCCCATCTGGTTCCGGTGAAGATACCGCTGTCGATCCGGCTCAACGTCAGATCGATGACGAGCGTGATGTTGGCGAAGTCACCGCGGAACCAGTTGGGAACCGTGCTCTTCACCCATGGGTACGTCGACAGAAAATCCAGGCCCTTAGTCAGCGCCGGGCCGGCGTTCGCCAGCTCTCGCAGCGCCGGCGCGAGGTTGCGGAAGTTCTTTGTGAACGACTCTTTGGTCTGATTGATCGTCGAGGCGGTGATGGCACTGAATTTCCCGAGTGCATCGACCGCGTCGGCGATCTTGTTTCGCGAATCCGACAGCACAGCCAGCGCCTGCGGAATCGTGGTGAGCGCCTTGTCGACCGTTTGATCCTTGGCCGCGACCTGTCCGGCCAGTGAGTTGAGACTCTCGGTGGCCGTGATGATGTCGTCGGTCTGCTCGTGTAACCGTGAAACGAAGACATCCAATTGGGTCAGCAGGCTGCGCAGGTCTTTTTCGCGGCCCGCCATCGCGGTGGCGAATGCCTGGGTGATCTCCTGAACATGGCTCAGGCCGCCGCCGTTGAGCAAGATCGCGACGGATGCAAGCGTCTGCTCGGTGGTCGGATACGTGCTGGCCCGCGAAAGCGGAATCAGCGAACCGTTTTTGAGTTGGCCCGTCGGCGGCTCGTCGGTCGGCGGCGCCAGCTCGATGTGCATGGATCCTAAGAGGCTGGTCTGCCCTACTTTGGCGGTGCTGTTCGCCGGCAGGTGTACGTCGCCGTTGATACGCATGGTCACCAGGGCGTGCCAGTCCTGTACCTCGATCTTGGTGACGTTGCCGACGTTCACGTCGGCGACACGGACCCGGGTGTTCGGTTGGATGACAACGACGTCCGGTAACTGCGCCTGAATCGTGTAGGCGCCCTTGGTGTCGCCTTCGGTTCCGGGCAGTTTCAGGGAATTGAGGCCTCGCCATTCACATCCCGTCACCGCCCACAAGCACGAAAGAACCACCGCGCCGGCCGCTATGCGCCGCGTCACGAGCCACCTCCCGGCGGCGCAGGCAACATCAGGCCTTGCAGCCCTTGGCTGGGGTCGACGGACCGGGTGCTGGGTGTGCCCGGCGGTGCGGCTTCCGCCGGTGGCGCGGGGGCGGCCGGCGGCGGGGGCAGGTGCGGGTTGAGCCTGTCTTCGCTGTACGTGAGCTCGTTGGGACGCGCCGACGCTCCCACGAACGGGTTGATGCCGATGGGCGGGAAGTTGTACTGCCGGTTTTTGATGATCGGCGACAGATATTGTTCGCAGAGCTTCGCGGATTGCTTGGCGCCTACCCGGGCTGCGGACTCAATTGCACCGCAGAGGAATTGGACCGTGTCTGCGAAGTTCACCGGTGCCAGGATGCCGGTGACCGCGCTCTGCGCCGGTTGATAGATGTTCATGAAGTTCTGGAACACGGTAGGCACCACATGCAGGGTTTGTTTGATGTCGCCGCGGCTGTCGTTCATCGCCGTGGTGATCGCGGCGAGGTGGTCCACGGTGGTCCCGAGCGCGTCCCGGTTGTCTGCGACGAAGCCGCGCAGATCGTTGACTGCGGCGTCCAAGCCCTGTGCTGCTTGGGCCCACTCGTTGGGGGTATTGGACAGCACGGTGGTGACATTGGCCAGGTTCTTGTTGAACGCGGCCATCAGGTCACTGCTCGACGACAGCGCGGATACCAGTAACTGCAGATTTCGCACTGTGCTGAAGATGTCGGTGCTGTGATCGCCGAGCGCCGAAACCGCCTGCGACAGTTTGATGATTGTGTCCCGCGCAGTGTCACCCTCGCCCCGCAAGTTGGCTGCCGAGGTGTTGATGAACTCACCGAGAGCACTGGGACCGCCGGGCGTCTTGGGCTGCAGCGAGTCGGTCAGCTTCTCCAATTCCTTGCGCAGATCATCCCACTCGACGGGGACCGCAGTGCGATCCTCGGGAATCGTCGCGCCGTCTTCGAGTTTCGGGCCGCCGGAGTACGCCGGGACGAGCTGGATCGCGCGCGCAGTAACCAACGACGGCGACAGGACCGCCGCCCGCGCATCGACCGGTACCGAGTACTGCGAGTCGACCGTGAAGGTCACCTTCGCCGCATCGGGCTGCGGGTCGATGCGCTCGACGGTCCCCACCGCGACGCCGAGGATGCGGACTTCGTCACCCGTGTAGAGACCGTTGGTGTTGGCGAAATAGGCGGTGTAGGTGTTTCTGGTCACGGCTTTCCACCACGGCGTGACCATCGTGCTGATCCCAGCGAGAAGCGTGAGGACCAAGCTGATTCCGGTCGCGATCTGCACGACGCGTCGGCGCTGCCCCATCACCGACCTCCGTTCGCAGGAACTTCATTGGGCGCAGGCACATACACGGGCGTCGGCTTCGGCGCCGGGGTGGGACTGGCGGGCGGACCCGGCGGCGGTCCACCGGGCGGCGGAGCAGGCGCCGGCTGCCGGTACGGGTAGCAGCGAGGGCCAGGCAGCGGCACGCCGAGCGGCCCGCAGGACTGCTCGTCCGGGTTGCCCGTGATCGCGTCGGGCAGCGTGCGTTTGGGCTCGCCGCCCTGTCCGGTGCGCGGATAGGGCAACGGCAGCGGCGGCAGGCCGGGCTGTCCCTCCCCCGGGTCGACGAGTTGCGACGGCAACAACACATTGGGGTCAAGTCCCAGATCGGAAAACGCCGCGTCGATGAAGGGCTGAACGAATTGGCCAGGCGCCAGGTTGACCAACGAGGCCTTGAAGAACGGCCCTGATCCGAGCACCTCGCCGAACGACATCGCGTAGCGCCGAAGCAGATACAGGGTGCGCTGTAGCTCCTGCTTGCGATTGTCCAGGATGCCCAGCACACCGTTGAGCTTGTCGAGCGCAGGCTTGAGCTGCGTTCGGTTGTCGTTGACCAACCCGGATATCTGCCGCGATGCGGCCGTCAGGTTGGTCATCAACGCGTCGACGGAATTGCGTTGCGTCAGAAGCTCGGCCAACAGTGCGTTCGCGTTCACGACGAGCTTGGCGATCTGATCGCTGCGCTTGCCCAGCACCGCGGTGACCTTGTTCGCGTCGCCCAATAGTTGGCGCAGCTGCGCGTCGCGCGTGTCGAGGACCTCAGAGAACTTGGCCACTCCCTCCAGCGCGACCTTCAGGTCGGGCGGGGTGTCCTTGAAGGTGGTCGCCAGGGTGTCCAACGCCGAGGACAGCTTTGCGGTGTCCAACGCGCTGATGGTGCTGGTCAAATCGCCCAGGGCGGTCGGAAGGTCGTACGGGGAGTGGGTCCGCTCGACTGGAATAGTGCCGCTGAGTTTGCCATCGCCCCGCGGGGTGACCTCGAGCATCTTTGTGCCAAGCACGGTTTCAGTCTTGATCGACGCCTCGGTCCGGTCTCCCAGCGCGATGTTGTCGTCGACCGTGAATTTG
>DAIODV010000225.1:0-931 GCA_036746615.1 Mycobacterium sp. | reverse complement strand
CAGCGCGACGCTGGAGACTCGTCCGACGGACAGGCCCGACACCCGCACATCGCTCCCCGACTTGATGCCGCCGGCCTCGGAGAAGTATGCGGAGTAGTCCGACTTGCCGTTGACGAACGGAATCCTGTTGTAGGAGAACACCGCAACCACCAAAGCAACCACGACTAGGATGCCGACGACACCGACCGTGATCCGGTTGCGCTCAGCGAGTGGCTTGATGTTGGGGCGCCTCAGCTTGGCCCTCAAAGTGCTAAGTATCGACGTCATTTTTTGGGTAAGCACCGCCCCGTCGTCTGGCTCACCAGTTTGATGAATACAGGCTGACCGTTCTTCCCGTTGACCTTGAGAATCGCGTCGCAGAGGTAGAAGCCGAAGTAGTCGCCGTACAGACCGTTGCGGGCCAGCACCTGATAGGCGTCGGGCAGCGTCTTGACGAGGTCATCGACGAAGTCGTGATCGGCCTCAATCTGTCCGGACACCCGGTCTGTCTGCACCACGAAGTCCTTGATCGGCTGGCGGGCCGTGGTCAACAGATCGGCGACCGATCCGGCTGCCGCATTGATGTAAGCCACCCCTTTGGTGATGTCAGTCCGGCGGTTGGACAGCGCCTCAACGAATTGGGAAAGCCTGTCCAATCCCTCCGCGAACTGACTGTCACGAGTGGCGAACGTGTGCAGCACGGTGTTCAAGTTGGTGATCACTTCGCCGATGAGCTTGTCGCGGTCGGCCAGCGTCGTGGTCAGCGCGGACGTCTGCGCCAGGGCGGACGAGATCGTGGCGCCCTGCCCTTGAAACACTTGCAGTATTTGGCTGGACAGCGCGTTGACCTGGTCGGGGTCCAGCGCGCGGAACAGCGGTCGGAAACCACCGATCAGTGCGTCGACGTCAAGCGCGGGAGCCGTCCTGGTCAACGGAATCGTGCTGCCAGCCG
>DAIODV010000224.1:1017-6508 GCA_036746615.1 Mycobacterium sp. | reverse complement strand
ACGTGCGCTGGTTGCTGAGCCCCAGCTGCTGCTGCTCGACGAGCCGTTTGGAGCGCTGGATGCGCTCACCCGCCTTTCTATGCGCGCCCTGCTGCTCGAACTGTGGCGCCGCCACGGATTCGGCGTGCTACTGGTGACCCACGATGTGGACGAGGCAGTCGAACTCGCCGACCGGGTGGTGGTTATGGAGAGCGGGCAGATTGCTCACACCCTCGAGATCGAGGATCCGAGACCCACCCCGTCGGAGCGCACCTCCAGGCACGACCAGTACCGCGTTGACCTTCTCGACAAGCTCGGCGTTCGGCTTTGAGAACCACGTACCGAATCGTCGCTGTCGTGTTGGCGCTCGTCGCCAGCGCGACCGGTTGCGTGTCGCGGTCCCAAGGATCGCAGCCGGTCGCGGCGCCGACAGCCGTACCGCCCGCGGAACTTTCGGGAGTCACCCTGCAAGTCGGCGACCAGAAGGGCGGCACTGAAGCGTTGCTGCGTGCCGCCGGTGCTCTCGACAATCTGCCCTACACAGTCACGTTCTCGACGTTCACCTCGGGGCCGCCGCAGATCGAAGCGCTGACCGCCGGCAAGATCGATTTCGCCATCACCGGCAACACCCCACCGGTATTCGGTGCGGCGGCCAACTCAAAGACCAAAGTGGTTGCGGTGTGGGACGGCGCCGCGGCGGGCGAGCAGATTCTGGTGCGCGCCGACTCGCCGATCGCGTCGGCGCGCGATCTGAAGGGTAAGACGATTCTGGTGGCCAAGGGCAGCGCCGCCCACGCCAATGTGCTCGAGCACCTGGCGGATGCGGGGCTGGGACCCAAGGACGTCAAACTTGTTTTCCTGCAGCCCGCCGACGCGCTGTCAGCCTTCGCCAACGGACAGGGCGACGCCTGGGTCATTTGGGAGCCGTATACCGCCCAAGCCAATCTCACCCTGAAGGTCCGCACCATCGGGGTCGCAGAAAACGGCTACTGGTTCGGCAGCGCGTCTGTCCGCGCCCTGACCGATCCGAAGCGCAATTCGGCGCTGGCCGATCTGCTGGTGCGCTATGAGAAGGCGGCGCAGTGGGCGCGAGACAATCCTTCCGAGTGGGCCGAAAAGTACGCCCACGCAGTCGGTCTCAATCTCAAAGTTGCCGAGCTCGCCCAGAGCCACCTGCGTCGGCTGCCGATCCCGCTCGACGACAAAGTGGTGGCCGCCGAACAGAAACTTGCCAACTTGTTCGCGGCCGCCGACCAGATTCCGGAGGCGCCTGATTTCGCGAAGTGGGTCGACCGTAGGTTCAACAGCGTGCTCGGGTTGAGCACCACGACCTAACAAACAGGAGACGACATGGCGGTCACGGTGATACTCGAGCTCAGGTTCAAGGCCGACGAGGTCGCTGCGGGGCGCGAGCTCATGGGCCGGGCGCTGCAAGACACCCGGGCGTTCGACGGGAACCTGCGCACCGACGTGCTCGTCGACGAGGACGACGAAGCGCACTGGCTCATCTACGAGTTGTGGGAATCGGTCGAGGACGACGAGGCCTACCGCAGGTTTCGCGCTGGCGAGGGCAAGCTCACGCAGCTGCCTCCCCTCTTGGCCGCACCTCCGGTCAAGACGAGGTACACCACCACCGACGTCTAGCTCAGCGCGGGAATCACTTCGCGTTCGAAGCGCTCGATGCCGGAACGGTCATACGCGGCCTCCGGAAAATTGCAAATCACGTACTCGCAGCCCAAGCCGCGCAGCTGCGTCAGCCGCTCAATCACCTGTTCCGCGGTGCCGGCCGCCGACTCGGTCCCGGTGATACCGCTGACCATCCCGTCGGCCGCGGCTTCCGGGATGTAGCCGACCAACCGGTCGCGGATGCGGCCCAGCCGCTCTTGGACGTCAGCCTCAGAGGTGCCGATGATCGCGTTGACGTTGACCGAGCGCACGATCGCGTCGAAGTCGGTGCCCACGTCACGGCAATGCCCGGCAAGCACTTCGGACTTGTGGGCAAATCCAGCAGGCTCCGGTGTGAAGTTGGTGTACTGCGCATATTTCGCTGCGATACGCAAGGTCACTTTCTCGCCGCCGCCAGCGATCCACAGCGGAATCCCGCTGTCCTGCAACGGCTTCGGGGCGACGATCGCGCCGTCGACCTGGTAGTGCTTACCGGCGAAGCTGACCTTGCCGTCGCGCCATGCGTCGCGCATGATCTGCACACCCTCATCCAACCGACCCAACCGCTCACCCGCCGACGGGAATCCGTAACCGTAAGCGCGCCATTCGTGTTCGTACCAGCCGCCGCCGATGCCCATCTGGATACGACCGCCCGAGATGATGTCGGCGGTGGCCGCAACCTTGGCCAGGTAGACCGGATTGCGGTAGCTCATCGCCGTGCACATCTGGCCGAGCTTGATGCGCGACGTGGTCGCCGCGTAGGCCGACATCAGCGACCACGCTTCATGCGTGGCTTCGCCGGTCGGCATCGGCACGGTGTGGAAGTGGTCGTAGACCCACAGTGAATCCCACGCGCCTTCGTCGGCGTGGGCGGCCAGGTCGCGCATCACTGCCCAGTGCTTAGCGGGTTCGATGCCAACGAGATCCATCCGCCAGCCCTGCGGAATGAAAAGTCCAAAGCGCATAGCTTGGGACTCTAGAGCTAGATGCCCAAGGCGGCGAGGGCACCTGCCACCGAGGCGGCCCGCAATTTGTCGTGCGGCGTATCGAGGAACTGCACGCAGCAGTCCTGCAATCCGCCGAATGCAATCGCTGCGCGGGTGGCCTGTGCCAGAGAAGGTGCCGGGCCGAAGACCAATCTGCCGAGCCGTTCGCGCCATGCCAGCACCAACTCGACCAGGTGGAGGTCTTCCAGGATCGCGAATTCCGCCAGCACCAGCATCAAGTCCTGCCGACGGCGATAGTGGAAATCGAAATAGCCTGCGAGTAACTCCTGCACATCGACTTTGCGTTTGGCTTCCTGCTCGGCGACGAACTGCTCGCCGTCGTCGATCAGCGGCTGCACGATGCTGCGAACCAGCTCTTCTCGCGAGCTGAAGTGGTAGTACAGCGCCGGCTTGGTGATTCCCAGCTTGTCGGCAATGTCCTGCAGGCTGGTGCGCTGCACACCTTGCTGCGCGAACAGCTCGCGGGCGACATCCTGGATGCGCTCGCGGGTGTCCGAGCGGGGCCTACTCACCCGCTCAGCTTACTTGACTTACCGGTAGGTAAGTGGGCAAGCTAGGCTTACCTATCGTTAAGTAAGGAGGTGCGGGCATGCGGGTCCTCATCTCAGGTGCGAGCATCGCGGGTCCGGTGCTGGCGTACTGGCTGGCGCGGAATGGGTTTGACGTCACCGTCGTCGAGCGCGCGACGACCTTACGCAAAACCGGCGGCCACGCCGTCGATCTGTTCCGGCCGTCGATGGACATCTCAGCAAAGATGGGCGTGCTGCCCCGCATCGAAGCGCTCGCCACAGGGACGACCCGGATGACCATCTATCGTCACGGTGCGAGCCGGCCCGTCCACGCGGATCTCACCAAGATCTATCGCGCCGCCTCGGATTACCACGTAGAGATCATGCGCGACGATCTCAGTGAGATCTACTACGAGGCCGGTCGTGACGACGCCGAGTACTTGTTCGGCGACTCGATCACCGCGATCTCGCCCGACGGCGACGTCACATTCGAACGCGCGGCCCCGCGCGGGTTCGATGTCGTCGTCGGCGCCGACGGCCTGCACTCCAACGTTCGTCAACTGGTCTTCGGTGACGAAGCCGGGCTCACCCGGTTTCTGGGTGCGCACCTGGCGGTGGCATCCATCCCGAAAATGCTTGCGCCCGAGGGGGAAATGCTCTGCGAAATCGCGCCGGGACGCCTCGCGGCTGTCTATAGCGCCCAGCACCTCGACGACGCTCGCCTGCTATTTCTTTTTCACAGCCCGGAATTGACATGCGACCACCGAGATGTGCTGCGCCAGAAGGAGATACTGCGTGACACATTTGCGGGTATGGCGACTCGGGTAGACCGCTGGCTCGCGCAGCTCGACGACACGCCAGCGTTCTATTTCGATGCGATCAGGCAACTGCAGTCCGACAGCTGGTCGCGCGGCCGGGTCACTCTGGTGGGCGATGCCGGCTACTGCCCAGGACCCGCGGTGGGCGGCAGCACCAGCCTGGCGGTGGTGGGCGCTTACGTCCTGGCCGGCGAACTGGCCAGGGCTAACGGCGATTACGCCGCAGCGTTCGCGGCCTACGAGTCGGCCATGCGCGAACCAGTGCGCCGTAGCCGCGCGTTCGCGCGGACAGCCGCTAAGACCGTCGTCCCTGGATCTGCAGCGTCGCTGTGGGCGATGATCCGAGCCGTACAGCTGATCTCATTGTTGCCCAGTTCGGTCTCGCGCGCGGTGGCCAAGCTCAACACCACGGGTGTGCGAATGCACGACTCGATGCGGGTGCCGGACTACACCGAAGTTTGGCAACATAGCCAGCATGAAACTTGACATTCTGGGCTCCAAGCACACCCTGTTTCGACTGTTCTACCGGCTCGGGTTCACGCCTTGGGATGGCCACCCACTAGCACAGAGTCTGCGAAACCTCGTCGAAGGCAACGGGTTACCCGCATTGCCTGCTGGCGCCGCACTCGAACTCGGTTGCGGTACCGGCGACACCTCCATCTATCTGGCCAGGCAGGGGTGGCAGGTCACGGCGGTGGACTTCGTGCCGGCGGCGCTGGAGAAGGCGCGGGCCAAAGCGGGCGCCGAGAGCGTTGACGTCAACTTCGCCCAGGCTGACGTCCGGCAGTTGCGTCACACCGGAATCAATGGGCCGTTCGCGCTGATCGTCGACAACGGCTGCCTGCACAACATGAACGACGACGACCGCGACGCCTACGTCCGCGAGGTCAGCGCAGTGGCAGCGCCCGATGCGCGGCTGCTGATCGTCGCGTTCATCCCAGGCGGACGGTTCGGCGTACGCGGCATCGATCACGAGGAGATGGAACGGCGTTTCGCATCCGGCTGGACAATGTTGTCCTCGGGATCCGAGCAGGAGTTAGACCGCGAGAAGACCCCGACGCGCTACTACCTTTTTCAGCGCGCCTGACACAAAGCGCGAGCAGACGCAGAATCGCACGCGGAAGTCCCGCGAAATGCGATTCTGCGTCTGCTCGCGAAAGCGAATACCGTCAAAGTCATGGCTTCTCGACAATTGCTGTTTCGGGTCTTTTACGGACTTGGGTTTACTCCGTGGGACGGTCATCCGCTCTCGACGAAGCTGCAGGAGCTCGTCGAGGGATCCAGCGCGTTGCCGCCGGGAGCAGCACTCGACGTGGGATGCGGCACGGGAGACGCGTCGATCTATCTAGCCCAACACGGATGGCAAGTCACCGGAGTCGACTTCACCCCGAAGGCGCTTGATAAAGCGCGCGCCAAGGCCCGCGCCGCTGACGCTGCAGTCAACTTCGTCCACGCTGACGTCACACACTTGAGCCAAGCGGGAATCAGCGGACCCTTCGAGTTGATCGTGGAC
>DAIODV010000224.1:0-1007 GCA_036746615.1 Mycobacterium sp. | reverse complement strand
GCATGGGATGAGCGACCACTACCGCGACCTCTATGTCCAAGAGATCACCGCGGCCGCAGCGCCGAACGCACGGCTAGCGATCGTCGGGTTCAAACGTGGCGGCGGTGTCGGGCCGGTGGGCATCGACCAGGCAGAGATCGAACGCCGATTCACGCCCGCATGGGCGTTACTGTCGGCGGCCGACGAAAGAGTAGTCCCGCAGGGCAGACTCGTTGGTAGGTTCCCGGCCCGACTCCAGGCGCGCAGCTACGTGTTTCAGCGCGCCTGAAACCAAGCGCGAGCAGACGGAATTAGGTCAGCGAGTCCGGCGGAAGGAAGCGGTCGCCGTACTTGGCCGCCAATTCGCGGGCCCGCGCGACGAAGGCTTCTTTGCCGGTACCCGTCGGACCTTGGTAGCCGACGATGTATTGGGCGCTGCCACCCGTCCACGGCGGGAAGCCGATGCCCATGATCGATCCGATGTTGGCGTCGGCGGTGGACGTCAACACGTTTTCGTCAAGGCACTTCTGGGTTTCCAGCGCCTCGGCGAACAGCATCCGGTCGATCATGTCCTGCAGCGGCGGCTCCGAGGAACCGGACTTGAATGTCTCCCGCAGGCCGGGCCACAGGCCGGTGCGCTTGCCGTCGACGTATTCGTAGAAGCCGGCACCCTTCAAACGGCTGGGCCGACCGATCTCGATCATCTTCTCGACGACCGCTTCTGCCGGGTGCGGCTCGTACTTGCCGCCGGCGTCCTCGACACCCTTGCGGGTAGCGACCGCGATCTTGTGCATCAGCTCCAGGTTGAGTTCGTCGGAGAGCTGCAGCGGCGGCGCCGGGTAACCGGCCTGCGAACCGGCGTGCTCGATGCTGGCGGGCTCCACGCCCTCGCCCAGCATCGCCAGCGCCTCGTTGACGAAGGTGCCGATGACGCGGCTGGTGAAGAAGCCGCGGCTGTCGTTGACGACGATCGGCGTCTTCTTGATCAGCTTGGCCACGTCGAGCGCGCGGTACAGCGTCTCGTCCGA
>DAIODV010000223.1:0-6534 GCA_036746615.1 Mycobacterium sp. | reverse complement strand
CTGACCAATGAAACCGGCAACCCGTTTCTTCAACGCCGGATCCGTGATGCGGTCGGCGAACCGACGGACAGAGCGGATGAACGCCTCCTCCCCCGGGGGAAAGGCGCCCGACAGCCCGGCCACAAAGTGGCTGAACACGATGTCGTCGTCGACGAAGTACTTGGCACACGTGCGGTCCTTGCCAAAACGGAAGCGGATCCGCCTAGTCGTCGGGTAGTTGAGAGCCATGGGCGTACAACCCCTTCCAGGACTATTAGTACCTAGTACTAGAAGTACTAGGTACAGACGGTACGTCTATGGGCTGCAGTGCGCAAGACCTGATTGCGACGGCCGGCATCTGGGTGGCCACGAGAAGGAAAGAGGACGATCAGCCGGTGCTATCCGGCCGGTACCGCTTTCTCGTCGGGGTCGAGGACAACCCCGCGTGCCGCCGCCGTGGCCGAAAGCGCCCCCCACAGGAAGGTGGTGAGCTGATCGACGACGGCGCATTTGCTGAGCGTCCCGTCGTTCAGCCAGCGCAACACTCCCAGCGCGACCGCGCCGAGGGCAGCGTCGACGGCGTACTCGAGGTTGCTGGTGTCGCCACCACGCGCCGCCAGCACCGCCGCCCAGACCTCGACCGTGGCGTCGGAGAGCGGCCTGCCGCCCTCGATCAATTCCGTGGAGGACCGCCCGTCCCGGAAATGCGAGTCGACCAAGAAGCGAAAGAGGTTGGGCCGCTCGTCCACCAAGTCGACATATCCGGTGAGCGCGGCGCGGATCAACTCCAGCGCGGTGCCGGCGAGATCGAAGCGGGGCACCACGCGCTCGATGACCATCTCCTGCACGCGTTCAGCGACCGCGGCGAACAGCGTCTCCTTGTCGCCGAAGAATCGGTAAAGCTTCGGCCGGGGAACCCTCGCGGTTTTGAGAACGTCATCGATCGACAGATCCGGGCCGTGCTTTTCGATCGCGCTGAGCGTCGCATCGACCAGTTGGGCGCGCACCGCGGCGCGATGTTCACGCCACCGGTCGACCCGGGCATCCCCGGTTAACTTGGGTAAGCGCCCCGGGCGAGGAGCTACACCTGTCGACACCGTGCAATGGTATTCCACTTACGCGATGTGACGGCCCAACCAGCAGTTAGAACCGGCGCGGTAGCTTCCCCGTTTCGCGCAGCCAGCCCTTGCGGGCCGTGTAATGCCATTTCAGGGACGCCGGGACATACGGCCACGCCGCACGGATCGCGGCGCGCACGGCGGTGTAGGCCCGCTCGTCGTAATTGGTCCACGAGATCGCGAACCGTTCCCGCACACTGGCGGGTAACCCGCCGAAGATGACCAGCCGCATTGGCGGCGCCAGTAACGCCCGGACCGGCCAGGTGGGAAGCAATCGGTTGGCTATCGGCTTGAGGGCGGGTGGTGCTGGGAAAAACGGCGACGAACTCATGTCGGGGATCCCGGTGCGGTTGATGAACTCGATGAGGTAGTCAGACGCGGGGTTGGGTTCAAGCGTCTGCTCGCAGTAGCGAATCCATTGAGCGTCGAACTCGGCGCGGTCGCCGGGCAGCACGGAATCCCCCATGCCGTAACGCCGATACCACTCGCAGCCCTCGCGGTACAGCTGATCGCGGTCGGCATCACTCAGCCGGTGGGTATCCCAATGCTCGGCGACGCGCTCCACCATCCGCTGGAAGGTGGCATGTGCCCACCAGTAGGTCTCGGGGTTGAGCGCGTGATAGCGCGCCCCGTCAGGGTGAACGCCCTTGATATCACGGTGGTAGTCACGCACATTCCGACCGGTGGTTTCCGCCAGCGCGCCGTCGTAAACGGTCCCGAGGATGCCTGGCAGAGAGCGGAATACGCGATCGACGGGATCATCAAAGAAGTTGGAGTGCTCGATCAACGCATACCCGATCGCCGGGTGCATGGTCTGCAACAGGCCCGCCGTGCCGCCCTCGAACGCGATACGCATGTCCCCGGCCCAGCGCCAGAGCAGCGAGTCTGGGCCGAGCTGCAATCGACCGACGACGCGGAAATCCTGTTGGCCGTTCATGATTTTGCCGAAGGTACTGTTGACAACGGCCGATGTCAACGGCGCCGGGTCAGCTCGCATCGAGACTGCATTCACGGCACCGAGACTGCGCCTACAGCCGCATCGTTGCCGAAATGCCGCCGTCAGCGCAGTTTCGGCGCAAGCACCGGCTAGCTCTCCAGCTTGTAGCCCAGGCCGCGCACGGTCACCAGGTGAATGGGATTGGCCGGGTCGGCTTCGATTTTCGACCGTAGCCGCTTGACGTGTACGTCGAGCGTCTTGGTGTCACCGACATAGTCGGCACCCCATACCCGATCGATCAGCTGCCCGCGGGTCAGCACCCGCCCGCTGTTACGCATCAAATACTCGAGCAAGTCGAACTCCTTGAGCGGCAACGTGATCGGCTCGCCGTTGACGGAGACGACGTGGCGCTCGACCTCCATGCGCACCGGCCCGGATTCCAGCACGCCGTCGGCGATCTCGGAGTCGTCGTCGCCGTGACGGCGCAGCACCGCCCGGATTCGGGCAATCAGCTCACGCGCCGAATACGGCTTGGTCACATAGTCATCCGCGCCCAGCTCCAGGCCGACGACCTTGTCGATCTCGCTGTCGCGCGCAGTCACCATGATCACCGGCACGCTGGACCGGGACCGCAACTGCTTGCACACGTCGGTGCCGGACATCCCCGGCAACATCAGGTCGAGCAGCACGATATCGGCGCCAGCCCGGTCGAATTCGGCCAGCGCCGACGGGCCGTCGGTCACCACGGTGGCCTCGAAGCCCTCCTTGCGTAGCAGAAACGCCAGCGGATCAGCCAGCGATTCTTCGTCCTCCACAATCAGGACACTGGTCATGCGCGTATTTCTTCCTCTCTTTGGGGCTCTTTCTGGGGCGGCTTAAGCCGGATCTCGCGCTCGGGCGGTTGGTCGGATTGGTCTTTTTCGCCGTCGTAGGCCGGGATCGACAGGGTGAACGTCGAGCCGGTTCCCAGCTGGCTCCACAACCCGATCGTGCCGTTGTGATTGGCGGCGACGTGCTTGACGATGGCAAGGCCGAGTCCGGTGCCGCCGGTGGCTCGCGAGCGCGCCTTGTCGGCGCGGAAGAACCGTTCGAAGACCCGCTCCTGGTCTTTGCGATCGATGCCAATACCGCGGTCGGTGACGGCGATCTCGATGTTGTCGCCGCGGCGACGGCGGCTGATCGACACCAGTGAGCCGCGCGGCGAGTACGCGATCGCGTTGGAAACCAGGTTGGCCAGCGCGGTGACCAGCAGGGCCTGCTCACCCAGCATTCGCAAGCCGCTGGGGTCGTCGGTGCACACCGTGATATCGGCGTTGTCGGCAGGCACTTTGTGGCGTGAAATCGCTTCGGCCACAACGGTATCGACGTCGACGGCGCCCATGTCCGGCAATCGCTCGGCACCCTGCAGCCGCGATAGCTCGATCAGCTCGCTGACCATGTCCCCCAACCGGGTGGCCTCGACGAGCACCTTCTCACCGAAGCGTCGAACCGTCTCCGGGTCGTCCGCGGAGGACAGCAGGGCCTCGGCGAGCACGGCCATGGCGCCGACGGGAGTCTTGAGCTCGTGGCTGACGTTGGCCACGAAGTCGCGCCTGGTGGCCTCCATCCGCGCGTATTCGGAGTGGTCGTAGACGAAGACCACGGCGAACCGGCGATCCTCCTCGCTGAGCAGCCGCGCCTGCCCGTGCACCGACAGGCCTGATCGGCCGGGAACCGACCGCTTGCCTTTGCCCGGCAGCAGGTCGAACTCGACGTCGGCGCCGTCGGCCAGGGTCCGGCCCGCCGCCTTCCACGCCTCCTCGTCGAGCTGACGCTCGCGCACCAGGCCGAGCTCCTTGGCGCGGCCGTTGTGATAAACCACGTCGCGGTGACGGTCCACGACGGCGGTGCCCAGCGGCATCAGCGTGACGATGCGCTCCAGCATCTGCGCGACCGTGATGCCGGCGGCTTCGACGGCCACCCGCTGGCGTCGCTCCAGTGTGCGCGGCGCCAGCCGCGCCCCCACCGTGGCACCGACGATCAGTGCCATGAGGGCCAATACCCCGGCCAGTGACAGGGCCGAGAACACAGTCACATAAAAATCCTACAAATCCGGTGAACGCCAACCCAGCAGCAAAAGGCCAAAATCGGACATGTCACACACGACAAGACATGTGTTCCACGTCCGTTCACGCCACGTTAGCCCATTTGCCAGGAAAAACGGGCTATCGGCCACCTTGACTGGCCACAGCGGCCGCGCCGGCAGCCGCGGCTTCCGGATCCAGATAACTGCCGCCGGGCAGCGTCGGCCGCATATCCGCGTCCAAGTCATAGCGCAGCGGAATGCCGGTGGGGATGTTCAGACTCACAACTTGCTCGTCGGACATGCCATCGAGGTACTTGACCAGAGCCCGCAGCGAGTTGCCATGAGCGGCGATCATGACCGTCTTGCCGGCCCGCAGATCCGGCACGATGACGTCGGTGAAGTACGGCAGGAACCGGGCCACCACGTCGGCCAGGCATTCAGTCAGCGGGCCGCCGCCGATGTCTGCGTACCGGGGGTCGGTGTCCTGGCTGTAGCGGCTGCCCTTATCGATCGGGGGCGGTGGCGTGTCATAGCTGCGCCGCCAGGCCATGAACTGCTCTTCGCCGTAGCGTTCCTTGATCTCGGCCTTGTTGAGCCCCTGCAGCGAGCCGTAGTGGCGTTCGTTGAGCCGCCAGCTGCGCCGCACCGGGATCCACAACCGGTCGGCGGTGTCCAGCGCCAGGTGCGCGGTCGTGATGGCCCGGCGCAGCAGCGAGGTGTAGACGACATCCGGCAGCAGGTTGTGCTCGGCGATCAGCTTGCCGCTGCGCACCGCTTCGCCGCGGCCCTTCTCGGTGAGGTCGACATCGACCCAGCCGGTGAACTGATTGCTCGCATTCCATTCGCTCTCGCCGTGGCGGAGCAAAACCAATCTGGCGGTGTGAGTCACGTCGGCAAGTGTCTCAGTCGCCGTCATCATCGATCAAATGGGCGAACGCCTCGAGGTTCTTCAGGGACTCACCGCGGGAAACCCGCCACTCCCATTCTTTCTGGATCGACGAGCGAAAACCCAACTCCAGCAACGTATTAAAGTCTGTGTCAACTGCTTCAAGCACCTGCCCGAGCACCCGGTCGATCTCAGCGGCGTCCACCGATGCCAACGACATCCGGCCCACCAGGTAAATGTCGCCGACGTTGTCCAACGTGTAGGCCACGCCGTAGAGGCGACGGTTGCGTTTGAGTAGAAATCGGTAGACGCCCTCGTGGTTCTCGTCGGGCTTGCGGCAGACGAACGCCTCGATGCGCACCGAATGCTCACCGATGCTCAGGATGGTGTTGGTCTTGAGCTTGCGTTCGCCGGGCAGCTCCACGATCAGGCCAGGCAACCCGCCGTGCGCCCCCGGATGACGGGAATACGTGAGATGGCTGGCGTCCAGCGTTTCCTCGATCACCTGCTGGACGTGAGTCACCGGCGCCGGCGAAGAATCCCCGTCCCGGGGCGTCATGCCCACGCCTCGCGGCGCGATGGCCGCCGCCAGACCTGATTGCCTTGCCGCGCCGCCGCCAGGTTGGGCACCGAGCGGCGGGCAGTGAACTCGCCGATGGCGCGCCGGTAGCTGGCCAGCAGCGCATCGACGGTGTTGTCCCAGGAGAACGTCGCGGCGTGCTCGACGGCCGCGCGGCGCATCGCCCGGGCACGCGGCCCGCCGCCGAGTTGCAGCAGCTCGTCCATGGCGTGCGCCCATCGGTCCACGTCGTGACCGGCCACCAGCGTGCCGCTGACCCCGCCGCGCACCGCGACCGGCAACCCACCGACCGCGGCGGCCACCACCGGCGTCCCGCAGGCCTGCGCCTCCAGGGCGACCAGACCGAAGGACTCCGAATAGCTGGGCACCGCAACCAGGTCGACGGCCTGGAACAGGCGGGCCAGGTCTTCTCGTGACTGCGGCGGCAGGAATGTCACCCGGCCAGTGATACCCAGTTGCGCGGCGAGCCGAACGAGACCGTCCGGCGCGGCCCGTCCGCTGCCCGACGGCCCGCCCGCGACAACGACGTGCACCCGCGGCAGCTTGGCCGCCGCGCGCAGCAAGATATCGGGCCCCTTCAGCGGCTGAATACGGCCGACAAACGCCACGACATTCGCATCGGCCGGTAGCCCCAGCACAGCCCTGGCGGCGCGTCGGTCGCCGGGCTGAAACACGTCCAGGTCGACGCCCGGGTGGGCGACGTCGATACGAGCCGGGTCGGCCTGGTGCAGCGAAACCAGTTGCCCGGCTTCATCTTCGGTGTTGGCGATCAACCGGTCGGCTTCGTCGACAACCTGCTGCTCGCCGACGGTACGCAACGGCGGCTCGGGTGTGTCGCCCTCGGCCAGCGCGGCGTTCTTCACCGCGGCAAGCGTGTGCGCGGTGTGCACCAACGGCACCGACCAACGGTCACGGGCCAGCCAGCCGACCTGCCCGGACAGCCAATAGTGCGAGTGCACGATGTCGTAG
>DAIODV010000222.1:0-6578 GCA_036746615.1 Mycobacterium sp. | reverse complement strand
GCGCAGTCCTATTCGCTGGAGCGGATCAAAAGCGTCAAGCGGGCTGCCGGGGTGACCGTCAACGATGTCGTGCTTGCGATGTGCTCCGGCGCATTGCGCTACTACCTGACCGAACAGCATGCGCTGCCAGACATTCCGCTGGTGGCGATGGTCCCGGTGAGCCTACGGTCGGCGGAGGAAGCCGACAGCGGCGGCAATATGGTCGGCAGCATTCTGTGCAACCTGGCCACCGACGTCGACGATCCAGCGAAGCGGCTCGCGGTCATCAGCGAATCGATGCGCGGCAACAAGAAGGTGTTCTCGGAATTGCCTCGGCTGCAAGCCTTTGCGTTGTCCGCATTACTCATCGCACCGCTGGGCTTCTCCTCGTTGCCCGGCTTCGTCTCGTCGGCGCCGCCGCCGTTTAACATCGTCATTTCCAACGTGCCGGGCCCAACCGAGCCGATGTACTGGGCGGGCGCGCGCCTCGATGGCAACTATCCGCTGTCGATTGCGCTCGACGGGCAGGCGTTGAACATCACGCTGGTCAACAACGCCGACAACATCGACTTCGGTTTGGTTGGGTGCCGGCGAAGTGTGCCGCACCTGCAGCGGCTACTTGGCCACCTGGAAAGTTCGCTCAAGGATTTGGAACGCGCGGTCGGGTTCTAAAAGGATGCCGAAGCTCAGCGCGGGCCTGCTGCTGTATCGGGTACGCGACGACGTCGTCGAAGTCCTGATCGCGCATCCGGGTGGACCGTTTTGGGCCCGCAAGGACGACGGCGCCTGGTCGATCCCCAAGGGCGAGTACACCGACGGCGACGACCCGTGGGTCGCTGCGCAACGCGAGTTCGAAGAGGAGATCGGTCTTCTCCCGCCAGCCGGCCCGCGCATCGCTTTTCCGCCGCTCAAGCAGCCCAGCGGCAAGGTCGTCACCGCGTTCGCGGTGCAAGGCGACCTTGACCTCGCCGAAGCGCACAGCAACACCTTTGACCTGGAATGGCCCAAAGGCTCCGGGCGGATTCAGAGTTTCCCCGAGGTCGACCGGGTCGGCTGGTTCCCGGTAGCGCAGGCCCGAGCAAAGCTGCTGAAAGGCCACCGGCCCTTCCTTGATCAGTTGATGGCCCACCACACCTTGGCCGGTACAGGCGAGGGCGAATAAGCCCTGGCGTATGTTTTCACTCATGCAGACATTGCGAACACCTGATGATCGCTTCACTGATTTGCCCGAATTCCCTTATGCCCCAAGCTATTGCGAAGTATCAGACGACGACGGCGGGTCGCTGCGGATGGCCTGGGTGCAAGACGGTCCAGACGATGCAGACCCGGTGCTCATGCTGCACGGCGAGCCTTCATGGTCTTTCTTGTACCGCAAGATGATTCCGGTGCTGACCGCCGCCGGGCATCGCGTCATCTGCCCGGACTTGGTGGGATTCGGTCGATCCGACAAACCGGCTCGTATCGAGGACCACAGTTACGCCCGCCATGTCGAGTGGGTGCGGGCCTTGGTATTCGACGTATTGGACCTGAACCGGGTCACGCTGGTCGGGCAAGACTGGGGCGGATTGATCGGCCTGCGGCTGGCTGCCGAGCATCCCGAACGTTTCCGCAGGCTCGTCGTCGCCAACACCGGGCTACCGACCGGCGACATCCCGATGCCCGAGATCTGGTGGCAGTTTCGCCAGGCGATCCAGACAGCGCCGTCGATCGACGTCGGCCGTTTCGTTCAGGGCGGCTGTCGCCGGCCGATGAGCGACGACGTGCGCGCGGCCTATGACGCTCCGTTCCCTGACGACACCTATTGCGCCGCACCGCGCGCCATGCCCGGGCTGGTGCCAACGGCACCCGATGACCCGGCGGCGCCGGCCAACCGCTCGGCATGGGCGACGCTGTGCGCGAGTTCGACGCCGATGTTGGTCGCTTTCAGCGACGGGGATCCGATCACGGGCGGAATGGCGCCGATCTTTCAGCGCGAAATGCCCGGCGCCCAGGGCATCGAACATCCCGTCGTGCAGAACGCCGGGCACTTCCTTCAAGAAGACGCTGGAGAAGAACTCGCCGGCCACATCGTCGAATTCCTGCGCGGTTAGCCGCCCGTCGAACTCCTGCACAATGGGTTCATGACGAGCGTGTCGAGTGTCGCCGAGCCCCAAGCACTTCTGCTGCAACTGATGGACCCGGCAAACCGGGCCGATCCATATGAGGTGTACAAGCAGTTCCGCGACCGCGGCCCGATCCGGGTGCCGGACGCCAGCCTCACCGTGTTCTCGGCGTATCGCGACTGCGACGAGGCGCTGCGGCATCCGTTGTCGTCGGTCGACCGGCAGAAATCGACGGTGGTCCAACGTCTATTCGCCGACGCCACGGACGTGCGCCCGCAGGGACCACCGATGTTCCTGTTTCTCGATCCGCCCGATCACACTCGGCTGCGCAAACTGGTCGGCAAGGCGTTTGTGCCCAAGGTGATCAACGAGCTGCAACCGGAGATCGCCGGGCTCGTTGATGGATTGCTCGACGGCGTCGCAGAAAGCGGCCGGTTCGACGCCATCAGCGATCTCGCTTACCCGCTGCCGGTCGCGGTCATCTGCCGGCTGCTGGGCGTTCCGCTGGAGGACGAGCCGGAATTCGGCCGCGCGTCGGCGCTGATGGCGCAGGCGCTGGACCCGTTCTTGGCGATCACCGGCGAGCCGTCGGAAGGCATGCTTGAGCGCATGCGCGCGGGTCAGTGGCTGCGGGACTACCTGCGCGACTTGATCGGGCGGCGCCGCTCCCAACCGGGCGACGATCTGATGTCGCGGTTGATCGCGGTGGAGGAGTCAGGTGATCAGCTGTCCGAAGACGAGATCGTCTCGACGTGCAGCCTGCTGCTGATCGCCGGGCATGAAACCACCGTGAACCTGATTGCCAACGCCATGTTGGCGATGTTGCGCCACCCGACCCAGTGGGCCGCGCTGGCCGCCGACGCAGAGCATGCGCCTGCGGTCATCGAAGAAACGCTGCGCTACGACCCGCCGGTGCAATTGGTAGCCCGAATTGCCGCTGACGACATGACGATTGGGGATACGCAAGTAGCCAAGGGCGACAGCATGCTGCTGTTGTTGGCCGCTGCTCATCATGACGCGGAAGAATACGAGCAGCCGCAGGTCTTCGATCCCGGTCGAAATACGTTTCGGCACTTATCATTCGGCCGAGGCTTACATTACTGCCTGGGGGCTCCGCTGGCTCGGCTGGAGGCCGCGGTCGCGTTGTCGGCGGTGACGGCACGGTTCCCGGAAGCGCGGCTGGACGGTGAGCCGGCGTACAAGCCCAATGTCACGCTGCGCGGATTGTCATCGCTTGCCGTGACCATCTAACCCGCGCCGAATGGCCAGTTATTGCACGCTTTTCGCGAATTTGCGTGGCATAAGTGGCCACTCGACGCGCTCGATACGGGCTACCCGAGGCCCGGGACGATGTCCCCGAGGCTAAACGTGACTGGGCCTTCCAGTTGCGAGTAGGTGCATGAGCGCGGGTCGCGGTCGGGGCGCCAGCGGTTGAATTGCGCGGTATGCCGAAACCTTTCGCCTTCCATGTGGTCGTAGCGGACCTCCACCACCCGTTCGGGTCGCAGCGGCACGAACGAGAGGTCTTTGCCCGCGTTCCAGCGGGAGAACTCGTTCTTACGCGGGGTCCGTTCGCCGGCTTCGTGGGCAGCCCAATTCCACGGGTGGCCCTCGAAGTCGACGACGAGCGGCTGCAGCTCGGTGAACAGTCGCCGCCGCTCGGCCATCGGGAAAGCACCGATGACGCCGACCGACGCGAGGGCGCCGTCGTCCTTGTAGAGCCCGAGCAACAGCGAGCCGATCGCGTCGGCGCCGGATTTGTGCACTCGATAACCGGCGACCACGCAGTCGGCGGTGCGCTCGTGCTTGATCTTGAACATCACCCGCTTGTCCGGTTGATAGGTGATCCCCAGAGGCTTGGCGACGACACCGTCAAGCCCGGCTCCCTCGAACTCGTCGAACCATCGCTGGGCGAGTGCCAGATCGGTCGTCGCGGGCGTGACGTGGATCGACGGCCCTGACCCGGCCAGGGCGTCGACCAGTGCGGCGCGACGTTCGGCAAAGGGTCGCCCGGTGTAATCGTCGTCGCCGAGCGCGAGCAGATCGAACGCGATGAACGATGCCGGTGTCTTTTCGGCGAGCATCCTCACTCGCGAATCGGCCGGGTGGACGCGCTGCTGTAGTGCCTCGAAGTCCAAGCGGTGGTCGGTGGCGATGATGATCTCGCCGTCGATCACGCAGCGCTGGGGCAACTCGGCCTTGGCCGCCGCCACCAGTTCGGGGAAATAACGGGTCATCGGCCGTTCGTTGCGGCTGCCCAGCTCGACCTCATCGGTGTCGCGGAAGCAGATCGACCTGAACCCGTCCCACTTCGGCTCATACGACGAATCGGGCGGGATCGACGGAACCGACTTGGCCAGCATCGGCGAGATCGGCGGCATCACGGGGAGGTGCATAGCCCGATTGTGCTGGAATCTCTGATATGGCTGCTGCAGAAGAGGTCGATGTCGACGGCATTCCGGTACGCCTGACCAATCCGGACAAGGTGTATTTCCCCGACCTGGGGGCCGACGGAACCAAACGCACGCTCGTCGAGTACTACTTGGCGGTCGCTCGCGGGCCGATGCTCACCGCGCTGCGTGACCGGCCGACGCATCTGCAGCGCTTCCCGGATGGCATCGACGGCGAAGAGATCTACCAAAAGCGCATCCCGCAGCACCATCCCGACTATCTGGAGACGTGCCGGGTGACTTTTCCGTCCGGGCGGACGGCTGACGCGTTGAAGGTGACCCATCCCGCGTCGATCGTGTGGGCGGCGCAGATGGGCACCATCACACTGCATCCGTGGCAGGTGCGCTGCCCGGATACCGAGCACCCCGACGAGCTGCGCATCGACCTGGATCCGCAGCCCGGCACCGGCTTCAACGAGGCCCGGGCCGTCGCGGTCGACGTACTGCAACCGCTGCTCGACGAACTCGGTCTGGTCGGCTACCCGAAAACGTCGGGCGGCCGCGGTATCCACGTGTTCCTGCGCATCAAAACCGATTGGGATTTCATCGCGGTGCGCCGCGCCGGCATCGCGCTGGCGCGTGAGGTGGAGCGCCGCGCGGCGGATGCGGTGACGACGGAGTGGTGGAAAGAAAATAGGGGGGCACGGGTCTTTTTGGACTACAACCAAAATGCGCGCGACCGCACCTTCGCGTCGGCGTATTCCGTGCGGCGCACCGCGATCGCCACGGTGTCGACGCCGCTGAGTTGGCAGGAGCTCGCGACTGCCGACCCCGACGATTACACCATGGCGACCGTGCCCGACCTGGTGGCGCGCCGCGACGATCCTTGGGCCGCAATGGATTCAGTCGTTCAGTCGATCGAACCGCTACTCGAGATGGTGCAGGCCGACGAAGAGCGTGGACTCGGCGATCTGCCGTATCCACCCAACTATCCGAAGATGCCGGGGGAGCCCAAACGCGTTCAGCCGAGCCGGGATACGGATCGGAAGAAGTAACGCTAGAGCCTGCTCGCCGCGAATGCCGCAGCCTGGCTTGTCATCCCAGCCTGGACGTAAGCGGTGTGCGCGGCACCGTTCCTGCCTTCGGAGCAGATTGGATCGTTGGGAACGCACATGTCAATGGTCTTGGGGCGGTAAACCGGACTGATGGTGGGCAGTCGGCCGCCCCCCAACATCCTCGCGAATGTGCTTTCCGGATTACCGAACAGAGCCACCGCCGCGACATGATTGGCCACTTGCGGCGGCATCGAATCGGTGGACAAATCGATCACGCCCGCCCCCTGCGAATATCCGCCGAGCACCATCCTGGTGTTGGGGCAGTTCGCAGCCATGCTTTCGATATGAGCACGGGCATCCCCGGCGCCGGCAAACGAACTACTGCCAAATGCGTCAGTCGCGGGGTAGTTCACCGCATAGACGCCGACGGATCGCCCCGGAACTTGCGAGCGAAGCGAGTCCACGAATGCCTGACCTACCCCACCGACGCCCGGTGGTTCGTTGGTGCCCCGGGCGAAGACCACCTCGACGTCGGGGCATGGCGCGGCACTGGCGGCAGGGGCCGAGCTTAGCAAGGCCGCCGTCGTCGTCACCGACACAGCAAAGATGCGGACAATCATCCTTGGATGTCGCTGGAGGGCCGGCAATCGTTACCACGACCGGCTCGTATTACCCCTAGAGCCGCTGCGCGACGAATGCCGCCGCCTGGTTGGTCGCATCGGGGACATACCCCAGGTGCGCGATGATGTTTCCGCCTTCGGCGCAGATCTCATCGTCGGGAAGGCAGATGTCGATGGTCTTCGAACTGTAACTCGAGTTGATCGCTGGAATTTGGTTGTCCGACAACTGCTTTGCGTAGCTGCTCTGAGGGTTTCCGAACAAGGCAACGGCGGCGACGTGATTGGCGACCTGCGCGGACAGCTGATGGCTGGTCATGTCCATCACGCCCGCGCCCTGCGAATATCCCCCCAGCACAATTTTGGTTTTCGGACAGCTCGCAACCGTGTTCTGGACGTGAGCAACCGCATCTGCGGCACCGGCCCTCGCGCTAT
>DAIODV010000221.1:3767-6610 GCA_036746615.1 Mycobacterium sp. | reverse complement strand
CATGTTTCCACTCGGCGATCAGTGCATCACGATGAGAGGCCAAGGCGGCATCGAACTTCGCAGCGTCGTCATGCGGAAGTTTGATTCGCCAACAGCTGGATGCCTCGTCGGTGGTCTTGGTGATCGAGGCCTGCCGTTGCGGGCGAGGATCGGGTTCGGGTCGCGGTTCGAGCTTCACCGCGGTACGCAATTGGTTGACTGTGGCGACCGCGGCCAGCTGGGCGTAATGCTCATCGGAACCCTCGCCCGCCCGCGCGGCGATCACCCCGACCTGATCCAGCGACAGCCGGCCCTCGGCCATGCCCGCCGCGCAGCGGGGAAACTCCTGCAGCCGGTGGGCCACGGTGGCCATCGTGTGGGCATTGGCCGATGACCAACCCAGCTTCCAGGCCACCAACGCCGCCACCGACCGCGCACCCGTCACACCGCAGAGCTCGTCGTGATCCAACTCCGCCACAATCTGGGCAATGCGCCCATCAATCGCGTTGCGCTGACCGGCCAACTCCGCCAACTCCTCAAACAACACTTCGACACGCTCGGCGTGGCTCACCACCGCGGCAGGCGAAGCAGTCGAGGACATAAAAGCATCATCGCAGCCGGGTCCGACATCAAGTTCGGAGAGCTTGCGTCGCGCGAGTTTCCAGATGGAGCAGTGTCGCCTGCTACTTGAGGCGAAGTTTGAAGTTGACGCTACCTCGACCGCAGCGCGGCGACGCCTTCCCTCGGTTTCGATGAGCAGGCCCGGAGCGGGCGTACGCAGTAGTGCGAGCCCATGCACAGGTCTTGGTTGATCGTGACCGACCCGCCCGTTATGCCGACGCTCCTTCGCGGGCTTGTGTGAGGGAACGCTCGAGCCCCGCGGCGGTGTCTCGCCATTCGTCGGCAGAGGTGATCGCCGGCAGTGGTGGGTTGAAGCGGCGGTGTCCGTCGGGCGTGGCATTGCGGGCCAGGAACCGCAGCGGCGGCACGACGACGCGCGCCGCCAGCGACATGACCTTCATGGTGCGTAATGACACCGAGCTTGGTGCAAGGGGGGAGAGCTGCAGCGCCATGAACAGCATGTCCCAGTCGGTGTCGATATGGGTGATCTTGAAATCCGGTGTGAGCGTGTACCGATCGACGCCGATGAAATTGAGGCAGCGGCCGGTCGGCGGAATGGCGATGTCGGTGCCGGGCATTTGCACCGGGCCGGTGAAGCGGGCGATGCCGCGCCACGGGATGACGATCCGCCACTGGCCTTCGAAGTAGTCGTAGTACGGCAGCGAGCGGTTCGTGCCGTCCTGGGCGTAAAAGGCCATATCCGGGAACGCGGTGAAACAGGCCGCGCAGTTGGCGAGCGTTTCCTCGCGGTCAACGCGCTTGTTCTGAAAGGTGGAGCTGTCGATGAATCCGCAACTGGGATCCAAACAGTCGCGGAGTTTGTCCACGCTCTGGCTGGCCCACGCGTCGAACCACCGCCGCCCGAAGTCGTAGGCGCCCTCAGCTGGCAGGCCGCGGGCGATCGCTTGTTCTTCCTGCTTTTTGGCCTTAGCCCAGAATTCGGGCATCAACGCCGCATACTTCGCGTGCTCGGGCGAGGGGCCGAGGTGGTGCAGAGTCTTCATGAATTACCTTTCCACACTGGGGAATTCGATCTATCGAAGCATTACGCGGGCGGGCAGCCCGCCGGCAAGGCCGGTCGACACCCGCAGCTCGTGCTTGGGTTGCCAGCGGTCACGGACTGCGATGGTGTAGCGCTGCAGGATCGCGGCCAGCGTAAGAACCCCTTCGATGTAGGCCATTCGCGATCCCATGCACTTACGGGGCCCGGTGTTGAACGGGATGAAGGCGTTCTTGTCAATCTCGTCGGTGAAAAACCGTTGCGGGTTGAAGATCTCGGGGCGCTTCCAGAACCGCGGGTCATGGTGCAGCCCGTAGGGCGAGATGAGAACGTGTGAGCCCTTCGGGATGAAATAGCCGCCGATCTCGTCGTCTTCGAGTGCAGTGCGAATGTTGCCGGGAGCGGCCTGGATTCGCTGGGCCTCATCAAAGCACGCACGAAGCCAGGAAAGTTCCTTCACGTGGGCGTATTCCAGCGACGCACCGCCTAGCGCATCGACCTCGGCGTAGGCGCGTGTCAACGCGGCCGGATTGCGAGCCAGCAGCCCGAGCGTCCAGGCAAGAGCTTCGGCGGTGGTGTCGAATCCGGCGAACACGAGTCCGGACAGCTCCGAGCGCATCCGCCGGTACTGATCGTCGGGCGTGCCGGGAAATTCCATTCCCAGCACCACATCCATCACGTCGTTGGGCGTTCGCGGTCCTTCCGCACAGCGACGGGCGATCTGCGCATCCAGGGCAGCCATCAGCCGCGCCTTCGCGGCTTCGCCCCGTCTCTGAAAGGGCCGCGGTATCCAGCCGGGAATTAGATACATCGCTGCCCGGGAGATGACGTAGAACCCGAAAACCTTGACGTTGGCGACGTATTCATCCAACTCCTCGCCGCTAAGCGTCGCGCTGAACATCGATCGCATCAGACCGTCCATCACGACCGCACCGAGTTCATGCTCGAGATCGACCCACTGACCGGCACGGGCCGCCCACGCGTCCACGCGTTCGGTAATGCCTTGTGCCATAGCGGAAGTGACACGTGCCAGCGCCTGCTCACCGAAATGCGAGTTCAGCGGGCGGCGGGTGCGTTTCCACTCCTCGCCTGCCAGCAGCGGCAGCGCGGGGGGCTCCCCGAGCACGAGTTGGTTGGTGGCTTTGTGTTTGGCGTACCGGTGGTGGTGCCTGGTCATGATGTGCTCGACATGTCGCGGGTGGCTGACGAGCGTGATCGTCGCTCGCGGCAACGGAGTCGGGAT
>DAIODV010000221.1:2351-3757 GCA_036746615.1 Mycobacterium sp. | reverse complement strand
CGTGCCAGCGCGGGGAGCACGGAGTACCGGTTGTCGGCGTGCTGTGCCGCTATCAGCCCCAACGTCACCAGACCCGGCCCCGGCGGTCGGGGCAGCTCTCGAGGATGTGGCGCCGGCGACGCCGCCGACGAAGAGTCGAGGCTCTGGGCGACGCTGCGCAAGATCCGGCTCCTCACCTAGTGTCCTATTGACTCGAAAATAGGACACTGAGACACTGGAGTCAATAGGGAGGCCTATCGAAAGGAGATAGGGTGCTGCCGGTGCAGCCGACGCCCATGGGCCTGAATGACGCGCTCGGTGTCGTGGCCGCGATGTCGGATGAAGACCACCGACTGCTCGACGCGGCGCGTGCACTGATCGTCACCCATGGCTTTCGGCGGACCTTGATCGACGACATCGCACGCCGAGCCGGTGTCACTCGGCGGACCGTCAACAGACGGCTAGGAGACAAGAACCGGATCGTGCGAGCCGTGGTCGTCCGAGAGGTCGAGACCTTCTTCCGGGAAACCCTCGCCGGCTTACTCGGCGCCGGGACACCCGCCGAACGTACCGTCGAAGCGTTCGTCACCGGCGTCGTTGCGTTTCATCGCAACGAGGTTGCCCAGGCCGTATTGCGGCATGAGCCGGAAACGTTCCACGCGCTGACCACCGACTGGAGCGGGGAGTGGACCAGCGCGGTGCGCGATCTCGTCGCCGTCGGCTTGCTCGGTTCTGGCTTGGCCATGGACGAGGCCCGACGAATGACCGAGCTGATCCTGCGGATTACCGCTTCTCTGCTCGTTGCGCCGACACCACTCTTGCCGCTGCGCACCGAAGCCGACGCGCGCTGGTTCGCCCAAACCGTGTTCGCGCCGATCATCGAACGCGGGCTACCAGGACCCCAACAGGGCGATGAGTGAATTCGTCGATGTCCTAACGGCCGGCGGCTATTCCCGAGTCGATACCTCGACAAACCAGGTCCGCCGTGGCACGGACACGCGCAGCCAACAGCTCCCGGTCGGGTTCGTGCGCGTGCCGCATTGTCAACCCGAACGGAATGGCCACGATCGAAGCTGCGGCCGCCGGGACATCGACATCCGCTCGTACGTAGCCGATTTCGATCCCGTCGCGCAGGATCCCAGCGAGTGCCTCGACAGCGGCATCGAAGCCCCGACAGAATTGCTCGCTCATTTCCCGGTCCACCGCGGTGCTTTGCAGCACCGTGAGACGCGACAGTCGCGGATCCTCGGCCATGATGTCGATGTAGGCCATGCCGAGGTTGACCGCGAACTCGTGGAAGTCCGCCAGCGTAGTGATCCGGCCCGGCGACGTTTCGCTGATCGTGGAGAGGATCCGCTTCGAGGCGTGCCGGACGACCTGCTCGAGGATGTCGCGTTTGTTCTTGAAGTAGCGGTAGAACATCGAGT
>DAIODV010000221.1:0-2341 GCA_036746615.1 Mycobacterium sp. | reverse complement strand
AGGTCTGGTAGTATCCGCGCTCAGCAAACTCGGCCAGCGCTGCCTCGATGACCTCCTCTCGGACCATCTCGCTGCGACGCGCGCGTTGGCGGTCCGCCATCCGGCCGGCGGCGCTCGCGGGTTCTGTCATCCCGTGAGGATAGCCCAGCGGTTCCGCATTGAGATTGGTCTTTCTGAAAACGGAACCAGATGTCACAAAGTGATTGACACATTCCCCCGAGCGGCACTAGCCTCCAGACAGCCGTGGCTGCGGCCGGACGGGAGGGACCGAGTGACACGAGCCCATCAAGGTGCGGAATGGGGTCTGCCGCCGGTTATCGGGGCGCCACCGTGGTTCGCGTGGACGGTGGTCGCGATACTCGTTGTGTGCCTTGTCGTTTCGCTTGGCTACGCGGTGTTCATCACGACTCGGCGCCACGAAGACGCTTTGATGTATTGGCTGATCCTGCTCGGCGGAGTCACGGTGCTCCCGTACTTCGTGGAACCCTGGCTGGACGTCATCGGTGCCACGACGTATATGACGAATGCTCTGCCGTTCGTCACCGTCGCCGATCGGCCGCTGCCGATCTTCGTCCCGCTGGTGTGGGTTGGGACGGCGCCGACGGCGTTCTGGGTCTACCGGATGATCAAGCGAGGGCTATCGGCGCGCACGCTAATCGTTTTCGCGCTGGTGTTCGGGACGGGTGAATGCATCGGCGAGATGGTCAACAGCCACTTCGGGTTGATGAAGTACTACAGCAACAACGCGCTGGTGTTCGGTGTGCCCCTGCCGAGCCTGGTCCAAAACGGTGGCTTCCTAGTCATCATTGCCTGGATGTTGGTCGTGTTGCGCCCGCATATTCGCGGCTGGCGATGGGCGGTCATCCCGTTCGTGGCACCCGCGGCCTATCTCGCCTACACGATCGTCTGCACTCTGCCGAGCTACTTCGCGATCCACCTGGGTCTTGGCCCGGTGCCGTCATGGGCGCTGGCGACATTGTCCGCTGGGTTGAATTTGCTGGCGATCGTCATCGTGGCGTATTCGCCGACTGTCCAGAGCTACCGCAGCGAGACCGACACCGGTGCGCGTGCGGCGACGGACGTGCTTCCTGAAGCTGCGGGAGCGCCGCTTATCAGCGGCGAAATCCGTTCGTTTCTGCCCTAGGCAAGTGGCTCGAGGATGACAATCAGGCAATCGCGCGGTGGTGCGCCAAGCGGGGGAAGCGGGGGATTGACGGTGCGACAAGTGGTTCAGGTCGGGAGGATGTGGTGACCGTCTCCGATGGCTCCCGCCTGATGGCTGAACGATCGGCGATCACGGAGATCATCGACTGGATCCGCAGGTATTTGCAGAATCATCCGTTGATGTCGCTGAGCACCGTTGGCGGCCAGATGGTCTTGGGCGTCCGCGCCGTTCAGTATCTGATCGTCGATGTGTTCACCGGACGCTTCGCAGTGGGGGAATTCATCGAGCAAGCCGCATTCATGGCCGGCACAGCGTTTCTCCCCACGGTTCTGGTAACCATCCCGATCGCTGTCACTCTGTCCATCCAGTTCAGCCTGCTGGCGCAGCAAGTCGGCGCGACCTCGCTGTCCGGGGCAGCGACCGGGCTGGTGGTTATCCGCCAGGGGGCCCCGCTGGTTGCGGCGCTGATACTCGCAGCGGCGGTGGGCTCGGCGGTGTGCGCGGACCTTGGATCGCGAACGATGCGAGACGAAATCGATGCGATGGAAGTGATGGGAGTCTCCGCTATCCGGCGCCTCGTTGTACCTCGGCTCGCCGCGCTCATCATGATCGGCTTCTTATTAACCGGCGCAACGACTTTCGTCGGCTACATCGCCGGATACCTGTTCAACGTGTACTTGCAGGACGGGACCCCGGGTTCCTTCATCGCGACGTTCTCCTCCTTCGCCACCGTCGGCGACTTAGTGCTGGCGCTGGTCAAAGCGGTGATCTACGCGGCGATCGTGACAATCGTGAGCGCGTACAAAGGTTTGGACACCCGCGGCGGTCCGGCCGGAGTAGCGAACTCGGTGAACGCGGCGGTCGTCGAATCGGTGCTACTGCTGATGATCGTCAACGTCGTGCTGAGCCAGCTTTACGTCCTGCTCTTCCCGCGGCAGACGCTGTAAATCATGGCCACGCCCGCGACCTACCAGCTCCCCGGTGTCCGACCGGTTCGCCAAGCTGCCACCGCGGCGAGCCGGACTGTGGTGCGGGCCGGCCACGTGACGTACTTCTTCGGTCGGATCGTTGTGTCGATCCCCACCATGATGCGGTCCTACCGGCGCGAAATGTTGCGGCTGCTGGCCGATATCAGCTGGGGTAACGGGTCGATCGTCGTCGGTGGTGGCACCCTCA
>DAIODV010000220.1:0-6615 GCA_036746615.1 Mycobacterium sp. | reverse complement strand
TCGTCGAGGGCGCCGGTGACTCCGACGCCATCGCCGGCCGGGTGGCCCAGATCCGTCAGGAGATCGAGAACAGCGACTCCGACTACGACCGCGAGAAGCTGCAGGAGCGGCTGGCCAAGCTGGCCGGCGGCGTTGCGGTGATCAAGGCCGGTGCCGCCACCGAGGTGGAGCTCAAGGAGCGCAAGCACCGCATCGAGGACGCGGTGCGCAACGCCAAGGCTGCTGTCGAGGAGGGCATCGTCGCCGGTGGTGGCGTGACGCTGCTGCAGACGGCTCCGACCCTCGACGAGCTGAAGCTGAGTGGTGACGAGGCCACCGGCGCCAACATCGTCAAGGTGGCGCTTGAGGCTCCGCTGAAGCAGATCGCCTTCAACTCTGGGCTCGAGCCCGGCGTTGTCGCCGAGAAGGTCCGCAATTCGCCCACCGGTACCGGCCTCAACGCCGCCACCGGTGAGTACGAGGACCTGCTCAAGGCGGGCGTGGACGACCCGGTCAAGGTGACCGAGGCCGTCGTCGCCGACAAGCCGGAGAAGGCCGCGGCTCCCGCCGGCGACCCGACCGGTGGCATGGGCGGTATGGACTTCTAAGTCCGCATTCAACGGAAAGCCCGGTCCCCATGTGGGGCCGGGTTTTTCGTTTGCTGTACTGAAGCAATGAGAACTTCGCTTGGCCTAGTTCCCCTCTGCGCTATTGCCGCCGTGACATTGGCGCCGACCGCGGGTGCTGCGCCCGCCGCATGCTCGGCAAGCGGCGTGGCCGCCACCGCCAGCGGCGTGCTTAATGCGGCGAGCGGATATCTGGATGCTCACCCGGATGCCAACAATGTCTTGACGACCGCGGTTAACCAAACACCAGCGGACGCGCGGTCATCGGTGCGGGGTTATTTTCTCGGCCACCCCGGCGAGGCCTTGGACCTCAAGAACATCGCCCAGCCGCTGCTCGACCTTCGCGGGCAGTGCAATACGTCGGTGTCGCCAGACCAGTTGGCCGCGCTCTTCGACGCGCTGTCCGGCTGAGGCCTGTGGATAGCTGCGCCCCGTTTTTGAAGCGCATACCGAACATGTGGCCATGGGCGGGGACGAATGGCCGTTTCTCGGCAGTGAGGCCGTGCGACGAGGCGAGCTCTCGGCATACCAGCTGCATCGGCGATACCGGCCCATCTATCGCAATGTCTACGTGGGCAAGGATGCGACGTTAACGGCGCTTACTCGAGCTCGCGCAGCATGGCTCTGGTCTGGTGGGAATGCCACGTTGACGGGCCTTTCCGCGGCCGCGGTATTGGGCACTAAATGGCTCAATGCAGATGATCCAGCAGAATTGAGCCGTCCCAATCGCCACGCCCCACGCGGAATTGTCGTTCGTTCCTACGACCTGGACAGTCGAGAAGTGTCCGTTGTCAATGGAATTCGGATTACCTCGCCGGAACGAACCGCGTTTGACGTCGGCAGGATTCTGCCGTGGCGCAAAGCGGTTCCAGTCCTGGACGCGCTGGCAAACGTCACCAAACTCGAGGTAGGCGACGTCCTAGCTCTTGCCGATGTCAAGTCCGGCGTCCGTAATATTCGACGGTTGCGGTCGACGCTAAGGCTGGTTGACGGTGGCGCCGAGTCGCCGCAAGAGAGCCGATTGCGGTTGCTGTTAGTCACGGCGGGGCTTCCGCCGCCCGAGACGCAGATCGAGTTCACTGACGAGTTTGGTATCGCTCGGATCAGGGTCGACATGGGTTGGCGAGAATGGCGCGTGGCTGTCGAGTATGACGGCGTCCAACATTGGTCTGACCGATATCAGCGGTCGTGGGATATCGACCGAATCGCCCTGCTTGAAGCGATGGGTTGGGTGGTCGTCAGGGTCAGCGCGGAGATGCTGTCCAGACCGAACGTGATCGTCGACCGGGTCCGCTGCAAACTACGCGCTGTGGGCTGTCCCATCTAGCGCCGAGTGTGCGGGTTATTGGTGCGATTTCGCGGATTTCACACCAATAAGCTGCACAGTCGGCGACGTCTTGACGCTCCTAGGCGGGGGTCGGCTGGCGGCCGCGGACCAACTTGCCGGGCCGGGCATCGGTGGGCACGCCGTTCTCGGCGATCACCTCACCGGAGACGACCGTCGCGACGTAACCGTCGGCCGTCTGGTCGAGCCGACGCCCGCCGGCCGGCAGGTCGTGGCTGATGACCGGCTTGTGCAGCCGCAACGCCGCATGGTCGATGACGTTGAGGTCCGCCTTGTAACCCACCGCGATCCGGCCGCGATCGCCTAGCCCGGCGACGCGAGCCGGCACCGAGGTCAGTTCCCGCACGGCCTCGGGTACCGAGAACCGACCGGACTTCCGGTCGCGCGCCCAGTGCGCTAGGAAGTACGTCGTGTAGCTGGCGTCGCAGATCATCCCGTAGTGCGCGCCGCCGTCGCCGAGACCAAGCACCACATCGTCGCGGTGAAGCAGCTCGCCGACGGTGCTAAGCGAGTCGTTCTCCAGGTTGCTCGTCGCGACCAACAGCATCGCGCGACCGTCGTCGTCAAGCAGCCGGTCGTAGGCCTCTTCCATCGGGTCGACCCCGCGGGCCCTTGCCCGGGCCCCGATGCTGGTCGACGGGTCGGGCTCGTAGTTCGGGGTGTCGCCCAGCGGGTAGATCCAGTCCCACATCTGCGCGACGTAGAGGATCGGGTGACCCTGGCCGGGCTTGTCGGCGAGGATGCGGGCCCGGACCTCGGGCTTGCGCATCTCGGCCACCCGCTCGGGCAGCGGCAGGTGCGCAATCTCGCGGTAGCTGGGGTAGAGCACGAACGGGTTGGCGGATAGTTGCAAACCGATGATCAGTCCGATCGGGCGCGGCAGCAGCTGCGCGGTCACGTCACCGCCGGCGGCGTTGGCCTTCTCGATCATCGTGATGGCTTCCGGCCAGGTCTGGTTGCCCGCGTTGGCGACGACGAGCGTGAAGGTCACCGGCAGCCCGACGTCCTCGGCGACGTCGAACACCGTTTGCAGCACAGGCTGATAGCCGCCGGCCGGAATGTCGGGCACGAATTGCAGCAGCCCGCCGCCACCGTCGACCACGCCGCGGGCGATCTGTTCGATCTCCTCGCGGGCAGCCTCGTAACTCGGGATGGGCGAACCGCTTTCGGTCTTGTGGATGGTCAGCCGCGACGACGCGAAGCCCAGCGCGCCCACCTCGATCGCCTCCTTCGCCAGCGCGCGCATCTTCGCGAGGTCTTCGGCAGTGGCCGGCTCGCGGTCGGCTCCGCGCTGACCCATGACGTAGACCCGCAGCGGCGAGTGCGGAAGGTAGGCGGCGACGTCGATATCGCGCTTGCCCGCATCCAGTGCGTCTAGGTATTCGGGGAAGGTTTCCCACGTCCACGGCAGGCCGTCGGTCATCACGACACCGGGAATGTCCTCAACTCCGGCCATCACGTCGACCAGCACGTCGTGGTCGGATTGGCGGCAGGGCGCGAAGCCGACGCCGCAGTTGCCCATCACCACCGTGGTCACCCCGTGCGCCGATGACGGGGTCAGGCGTTCCGACCAGATTGACTGGCCGTCGTAGTGGGTGTGCAAATCGACGAAGCCGGGAGTGACCAGTAGCCCCGTCGCGTCAATCTCCCGAGCGGCATTCGCCCCGTTCACCGATCCGATGGCCGCAATGACGCCGTCGCGAACCGCGACGTCACCGACGTACGGCTCGCCTCCGAGCCCGTCCACGATCGTGCCGTTGCGGATGATCAGGTCGTAGGTCATCTAAATAATCTACGACCGCGTCGGCGGGTGATGCCAGGATCAATTCCGTGATCGATCACTTTGGAATCAATTGCGCTGACTACGCCAAATCGCAGGTGTTCTACGACCGGGTGCTCGGCGTGCTCGGCTATTCGCGTCTGATGGACTTCGGCGAGGCCATCGGCTACGGGCGAGACGGCTCGGCGAACTTCTGGATTGCCGAGGGTGTCGCGATGGGACCCAATCGGGAGATCCACGTCGCTTTCGCCGCGGCCGACGAGGACGCGGTACGGGCATTTCATCAGGCTGCAGTCGAGTTGGGCGCCGAGTCGCTACATGCCCCGCGGCTGTGGCCGGAATATCACCCCGGCTACTTCGGCGCCTTCGTCCGCGATCCCGACGGCAACAACGTCGAAGCGGTCTGTCACGGAGCCCAGGGCGGCGGGTAGGCCCACGGAGGAGGCGGCGGAGCCAGCGGTCGGTTGCTCAGACCGACGAACAGAAGCACCATCAGCGCCAGCCATGCCGCCGCGCCGACGAATCCCGCGACCACCATCACGACCCCGGAGATGTTCTCCATCGTCTGGTTGTTGCCGAAGACGCTGAGCAGAATGCCCCCGACCCTGCCGGTGTCGTCGCCATCCACCACCGCGACTCCTACGACGAACATGCACAGCCAGCACACCACTTGAAGCCAGGCTTGAGCGGTGCTCAACCGCGTCGGGCGCCGCCGCTGACAGAACATCAGAACCGTCGACAGCGTCAGCAATACGAGCAGCGCGGGGCCAGCCCAGAGCACCATCAAGTAGCCCATCCAGGCCGTCATGACGCCGAAGATGCTGCGGCCGATCGCCATCCAGGCGATCAGCATCAGGTTCAGCGGGATGGCGAGCGCCAGCACTGCTCGACGGAATCCGATCACGTCATCGATCGTATTGGCCAACCGCGGTGCGCCTAGTCAGTAATTTCGTTGGCCTGCCGCGCGTAGGGTCGCCGGTATGTCCAGCACCGACCAAAATGCCGCAGCCACTCGGGAATTGCTGCGCGATGCGTTCACCCGGTTGATCGAACACGTCGACGAAATCACCGACGGCCTCACCCACGATCAGGCCCATTACCGTCCGAGCCCCAATGCCAACAGCATCGCGTGGCTGATCTGGCACAGCGCTCGGGTACAGGACATCCAGCTCGCCCCCATCGCCGGCATCGAGCAGGTGTGGCTGAGCGACGGCTGGGTGGACCGCTTCGGGCTCGACCTGCCGCGCAACGACACCGGCTACGGGCACAGCCCCGAAGATGTGGCGAAGGTGCAGGCATCGGCCGATCTGTTGGCCGGCTACTACCACGCGGTGCACGACGTGACGCTGGACTTCGTCGCCCGGGTCACCGCCGAGGACTTGGAGCAGATTGTGGACCGCAACTGGGACCCGCCGGTGACCGCCAGCGCACGCATCGTCAGCATCATCGACGACTGCGCCCAGCATCTCGGGCAAGCCGCCTACGTATTGGGCATCGCCCACAGGCGAACTTGACGGCTGTCGATAGCATGGCGCTATGACCGCCATCACACCCATCAGGCCCGAGTTCTCGGGCACCGGCACCGTTCTCAACCCGGCCACCGGCGCCGTCGCCGGCGAAGTGCACTGGACCGACCCGGCCGACGTAGCGGGAATCGCCGCCGATCTGCGCGCGGCCCAACGCGATTGGGAGCAGCGCGGCGCCAAGGGACGCGCCAAGGTGCTGGCTCGTTTCGCGCTGTGGCTGGGCGAGCACCGCGACGAGATTGAAAAGCTGTTGATCGCCGAAACCGGCAAGTCCGCCGTCGACGCGGCACAAGAGGTGCCGCTGCTGATCATGATCCTGTCGTACTACATCAAGACGATGGAGAAAGCGCTGGCGCCCGAGCGCCGGCCCGCGTCGTTGCCAGTTCTGGCCATCAAGGCGGTCACTGTGCACTTCCGGCCGCGGCCGGTGGTGGGGATCATCGCGCCGTGGAATTACCCGGTGGCCAACGCGCTGATGGACGGCATCGGCGCATTGGCTGCGGGCTGCGCGGTGCTGCTGAAGCCCTCCGAGCGCACCCCGCTAACTGCCGAGGTGCTGCAGCGCGGCTGGCGCGAGGCGGGTGGGCCCGAGGTGTTCGCACTGGCGCAGGGCGCCCGGGAGGTCTCCGAAGCCGTCGTCGACAACGTCGATTTCGTGCAGTTCACCGGATCCACTGCCACCGGGCGCAAAGTGATGGAACGTGCCGCGCGCCGGCTGACACCGGTAAGCCTCGAGCTGGGCGGCAAGGACCCGATGATCGTCCTCGCGGACGCCGACGTCGAGCTGGCCGCGCACGCCGCCGTGTGGGGCGCGATGTTCAATGCCGGGCAGACGTGCGTTTCGGTCGAGCGGGTCTACGTGCTGGAGCCGGTATACGACGAGTTCGTCAAGGCTGTCGTGCGTGATGTGCAGGCGCTGCAGGTCGGCGCCGGCGACGGGCACAACTTCGGCGGACTGATCGACGAGCAGCAGCTGGCCGTGACCGAGCGTCATGTTCGTGAGGCAGTGGCGGCGGGCGCGCGGGTATTGACCGGCGGCAAGCGCGCCGACGGTCCGGGCAGCTTCTACGAGCCGACCGTGCTTGTCGACGTGGATCACTCGATGACGTGCATGACCGAGGAAACGTTCGGTCCGACGCTGCCGATCATGAAGGTCGGCTCCGTCGACGAAGCGATCCGACTGGCCAACGACAGTGAATACGGGTTGAGCGCCTCCGTGTTCTCTCGCGATGTTGATCGGGCGAAAGAGATTGCGCTGCAACTCGATTGCGGCGCGGTCAACATCAACGACGTGATCGCAAACCTGATGTGCACGACGGCGCCGATGGGCGGCTGGAAGACCTCAGGTATCGGTGCACG
>DAIODV010000219.1:5161-6617 GCA_036746615.1 Mycobacterium sp. | reverse complement strand
AGCTTGCCGAACGCGATGATCGATCCCCAGAACGAGATCGACCCGATGATCGCGGCGAACAACGACGCCACCACGATGTGCACGGTCGGCGACTCACCGTGCTGGAAAGCTGAAAAACCGTTTGTCTCAATGAATTCCGAGAGGGCAATGAGCGCGACCGTGCCGCCGCCGACGCCGTTGAAGAACGCCACCAGCTGCGGCATCGCGGTCATCTTGGTGTAGCGGGCCGGTGGAACCCCGAGCACGACGCCCACCACCAGACCGGCGACGATCAGCACCCATTGGTCGGTGTCCCGGATCTTGATCAGGGTCGCCGTCACGGCGAGCGCCATTCCCACCGCGGCGATCAAGTTGCCGCGCACCGCGGTCTTGGGCCCGGTCAGGCCCATCAAGCCGTAGATGAAAAGCGCGAACGAGATGACGTAGAGGCCGATCACCAAGTAGTTCATTTGGCGGCCGGCTCCTCAGTCGTGGCGGGTACGGGCTTCTTCTTGCCCTTGAACATGCCGAGCATGCGGTCGGTCACGATGAATCCGCCGATCACGTTCAGCGTTCCGAACACCACCGCGACGAACAGGATGATCTGCACCGCCAGCGACGGATGTTCAACCTCGCCGAACACCACCAGAGCACCGAGAACCACGATGCCGTGGATGGCGTTGGTTCCCGACATCAGCGGGGTGTGCAACGTGTTGGGCACTTTGGAGATCACCGCGAATCCGACGAAGCCGGACAGCACCAGGATCGCCAGGTTGGACAGAAGTTCGTCATACATCCCGTGCATTTAGGAAGCCTCCCCTCGGGTCACGCATGATTCCGCGATGACCTCGTCGTCAAAGTCCGGGGCCAGCGTGCCGTCCTTGATCAGCAGGTCCAGCAGCGCGGTGATGTTCTTGCTGTAGAGCTCGCTGGCATGCTCGGGCATCGTCGCCGGCAGATTCAGCGGGGAGGCGATCGTGACGTCGTGTTTGACCACCGTCTGCCCGGGCTCGGTCAGCTCGCAGTTGCCGCCGGTCTCCCCCGCCAGGTCCACCACGACGCTGCCCGGCTTCATGGCCTCGACGGCCGCGGCCGTCACCAGCCTCGGCGCCGGGCGACCCGGTACCAGCGCAGTGGTGATCACCACGTCGAATCCGGCGATCGCGTCTTCGAGCGCCTTCTGCTGTTGCGCGCGTTCGTCCTCGGTGAGCTCACGGGCATACCCGCCCTCGCCGGCTGCTTCGATTCCGATGTCCAGCCACTGCGCGCCCACCGAGCGCACCTGGTCGGCAACCTCGGGGCGCACGTCGTAGCCGGTGGTGCGCGCGCCCAGCCGTTTGGCCGTCGCAAGCGCCTGCAGCCCGGCCACGCCGACGCCAAGCACCAGCACAGTCGCCGGCTTAACCGTGCCCGCCGCGGTAGTCAGCATCGGGAAGAACCGTGTCGACTCCGAGGCCGCGAGCAGCACTGCCTTATA
>DAIODV010000219.1:982-5151 GCA_036746615.1 Mycobacterium sp. | reverse complement strand
GAAAGAACTTGGGAAGCGCCAACGCCGCCTGCAGCACCGCCTTATATCCCGCGACATTGGCCTGCGACGACAGGGCGTCCATGGCCTGAGCGCGCGAGATCCGCGGGATGGCCTCCAGCGCGAAGGCCTGCACACCCGCGGACTTAAGCGCCTCGATCTGGTTGTCGGCATCACGGGGCGCGAGGAAGCCGATCAGTGTCTGGCCGCTGTGCAGCCTGCCCACTTCGTCGGCGGTTGGCGGCGCGACCTTGACGACGATATCGGCGGCCCAGGCATCGCCGATCGTGGCGCCGACCTCGGTGTAAAGGTCGTCGGGAAGCAGCGCGCCTTCACCCGCACCGGACTCCACCACGACCGCGACCCCGCTGTTCACCAGCGGCGCGACCGCCTTGGGCACCAACGCGACCCGCCGCTCGTCGGCTCCCGACTCGGCGACCACCCCCACCGTCGTCTGTGTATCTGTCATCGCTCCCTACCCCAGTAGATCGGCCCTCACCCTAGCGGGTAGCACGATGAGCCTGTGCGCCCGTCGGCGCGCATTTGGTGACCTCGGCGCCGCCAGCCAGCACGTAACGTTTGCGGAGTGATAGCTGGCAGATCGGTGATGCTCACCCTGCTGGTTCCGTGCTTACTACTGATCAGCTGCGCCCGGGTCGTCTCGGGTGCCCCGGAGAGCGCACACCACGCCGGCGGCACCAGCGGGCCGATCCAGCCTTCACAGCTTGACGATCTGCTCACCGCGTCGTCGTCGTTTTCGGTTCTGCCGGGAACTCCGCTGGTAGAGCACGATATGGAGTCCGCTCTGTTCATCGGCGCCGACCCCGCGGAGTGTCACGGCGTCGTGGCGTTCGGGCGGTTCCCCCTGTTCCCGACTAACTACACCGGGCGGGAAGCCCGCACTCAGTCGGACAACGGCGGGAAGAACGAACACCAGCTGCTCGAGGTGTCGGCCAGCTACCCGAGCGACTTCAGCGCATCGGAGTTTCTCGATTCGGTCCGCAAGAAGGTCACCTCCTGCCAGCACCCGGTCGAGGTGTGGGGCGACGATCAAAAGAGGTACACGGTCAATCCTGCACGCCTGATACCGGAGTCGTCCAACATCGCGCACTGGTCGACCAGTCTGGCCGGCGACCAATGGCTCTGCGACTTCTCGGTGATCGCGTTGGCGAATGTGATCTCCGAGATCGTCACGTGCTCGGTGGATCGGTCCATCGACAATCCGGCCCTCGCGGCCACCCGGTTGAAGAAGATCGAGGAGCTGCTCAACTCCACCAGTTGACTCTGCCCGGCTACCAGAGGGTGAAGTCGCGGCCGTGCTCCGCTTCCGGACGGGGACCGAAGTAGCGCCGCTGCGATTCGTCGATCGCCACGTCGTTGATGCTGGCCTCCCGCCGAGCCGTCAGCCCGTCGTCGGAGAACTCCCACAATTCGTTGCCGTAGCTGCGCCACCACTGTCCGGCGCCATCGCGGCATTCGTACTGGAACCGGACGGCGATGCGATTGTCGTGAAAACTCCACAACCCTTTGCGCAACACATAGTCGTGCTCGCGCTGCCATTTGCGGGTCAGGAAAACCGCGATCGCGTCACGGCCGACGAGGTGTTCGTCGCGGTTACGCCACTGCGAGTCGACGGTGTAGGCCAGGCTGACCCGCTCGGGGTCGCGGGTGTTCCACAAGTCCTCGGCGGCCTGCACTTTCTGGATCGCCGTTTCGAGGGTGAACGGCGGAAGTGGCGGACGGCTCTCGGTCATGACGTACATCCTCCGCCGTCGAAGCCTTTCGACACGTGTCCTATCGTGACGGTCATGGACTTCGCGATGTCGGCCAAAGCCAGCGACTACCACAAGCGGCTGTCGGAGTTCATCATCGAAAACGTCTTTCCGGCCGAGGCGGAATACGACCGCTATCGTCGCCAGGCCGGCCCGAACGATCACACCGTTCCGCCGATCATCGAGGAGCTGAAGACCAAGGCCAAAGCCGCCGGCCTATGGAATCTGTTTCTGCCCGCCGAGTCGGGGCTGACCAACCTCGACTATGCGCCGCTGGCCGAGTTGACCGGGTGGAGCCTGGAGATCGCACCCGAGGCGATCAACTGTGCGGCACCGGATACCGGCAACATGGAGACCCTGCATCTGTTCGCCACCGAGGAGCAACGCAAGCAGTGGCTCGAACCGCTCCTCAAAGGCGAAATCCGCAGCGGCTTTTCGATGACCGAGCCCGCCGTCGCCAGCAGCGATGCCCGCAACATCGAAACCTCGATCGTGCGCGACGGCAGCGACTACGTGATCAACGGCCGCAAATGGTGGACGTCGGGTGCGGCAGATCCGCGCTGCAAGATCCTGATTGTGATGGGCCGCACCAATCCTGAGGCGGCAAGCCACCAACAGCAGTCAATGGTTCTGGTGCCCATCGATACGCCTGGCGTGACGGTGGTCCGCTCGACATCAGTCTTCGGCTATCAGGACCAACCCGGACACTGCGAAATCATCTACGACAACGTTCGCGTACCTGTCACCAACCTGCTCGGCGAAGAAGGTGGCGGCTTCGCGATCGCCCAGGCGCGGTTGGGACCGGGCCGCATCCACCACTGCATGCGCGCACTTGGCGGCGCCGAACGCGCGCTGGCGCTGATGGTGCACCGGGCCAACACCCGGATCGCTTTCGGCCGGCCACTGGCCGACCAAGGTCTGGTACAGCAGGCAATTGCTCAGTCCCGCAACGAGATTGACCAAGCCAGGCTCCTGTGCGAGAAAGCCGCCTGGACCATCGACCAGCATGGCAACAAGGCCGCGCATCTGCTGGTGTCACAGATCAAGGCGGTAGCCCCGCAGATGGCTTGCAACGTCATTGACCGCGCGATCCAGGTGCACGGTGCGGCGGGTGTCAGCGAGGACACCGCGCTGGCTCGGCTGTACGCGTGGCAGCGCGCGATGCGGATCTTCGACGGGCCTGACGAGGTGCACCTGCGATCCATCGCACGCGCCGAGATCGGCCGGGAGCAAAGCGCTTTCGCTGCGGCGGTCACGTAAGGTGGCTGCTGGCGTGCGGGATCTGCAGGGGGCCTGGAACTTTCGCGATGTTGCGGACAGCACCGGTGTCCTGCGACCGGGACGGCTGTTTCGTTCCGGCGAGCTCAGCGATCTCGGCGACGACGGCCGCGACGAGCTACACCGGTTGGGTGTCACTGATGTCGCGGATCTGCGGTCACGCCGTGAGGTAGAACGCCATGGACCGGGCCGGGTTCCGGACGGTGTGCAGATTCATCTGCTGCCCATCCCCGACCTTGGGCCTGACGACCTCAACTCCGACGGGGACGCGCCGCACGAGCACGCGTTTCGACGGCTGTTGGAAGACAAGGCCGATGACGAACCCGTCAGCGAAGCATCCACCCGCTACATGATCGACGAATACAGCCGGTTTCCCACTTACAACGGCGCGCAGGAGGCACTGCATCGCGTGGTGAGCTTGCTGGCCGGCGGACGTTCGGTGCTGACCCACTGTTTCGCCGGAAAGGACCGTACCGGCTTCATGGTGGCGCTGGTCTTAGAGGCCGCGGGCGTCGAACGCGACGCAATCATGGCGGACTTCCTGGGCAGCAACCGGGCGGTTCCCCAGCTGCGGGACCGGATCTTGGATGCGGTCCGGCAGCGGTCGGACGTCGAGGTGACTCCGGAGATGATGGCGTTCACCGAGGCGCGGCTGTCTGATGAAGTCCTCGGGGTACGCGAGGAGTACCTCGACACCGCGCGGCGCACCATCGATGAAAACTTCGGCTCGCTTGACGGATACCTGCGCAGTGCGGACGTCACCGAGGCCGACGTGACCCGGCTGCGTGCAGCACTACTTGGCTAACGCGCCAGCTGACCCACTTAACTGAGTTTTCCGGAAGGAAAACCTGTGTATTTCTTAGACATCCGGGTCCAAGGGGAGTAAAACATACGTTGAATACCCGCGCCGCTGGGGCAGCTGCCTGCCCTGACGACTCCGCCAAAGTCCCCCGGAGGCCGCAATGTCAGACCGCAAATTTCGTTGGCTGGGTTTAGGCCTGGCGGCCACCGTCGGCGCCGGTGTGTTGGGACTGAGCGCGATGATGAACTCCGCCTCTGCCCATGCCGACGACATCGGATTGGTCATGGGCGGCAGCGAACTACCGATCCCCGGGCCCAACT
>DAIODV010000219.1:0-972 GCA_036746615.1 Mycobacterium sp. | reverse complement strand
AGGCGCCGCTGACGAGCTTTACCTCAACAACCCCTTCACCCACTTTTACCCGGACCTGACGTTCTATCAGGCCACCCCGGCCAACCCCTTTGGGAACGGACTATTCACACCCGAGGGGCTGTATCCGCTTTTCTCCGGCGGCGTTCACCAGTTGTATTTGAACTTTCCTGACAATGGCAGTGGCCTGCCCGCGATCAGCACCTCGGTAGGCCAGGGCGCCGCGATCGTAGACAGCACGGTGCTGGCCGACGAAGCAAACGGTGACGCCTCAACGGTGTTCGGCTACTCGCAGAGTTCCACGGTGGCCAGCATCGCCATGAAGTTGTTGGACCCATCCGGCACGCCCCACACTGGACCGCTCGACCCGCAATTTCTTCTGCTCGCTGACCCCAGCAATCCCAACGGCGGGCTGCTCGAGCGCTTCAACGGGTTCGAAACCTTGACTGGCGCAACGCACGTTCTACCTTTGAGTCTGCCGAGTCTGGGTTTGAGCTTCGATGGCGCAACGCCTTCCGATGACTTCATCACGAACATTTACTCGTTGGAGTACGACGGCTTCACCGACTTCCCGCGATACCCATTGAATTTCTTGGCCGACGTGAACGCCTTCTTGGGCATCCAAACGTTGCACGGCACGTATCTGAACGGCGGCGTCGGCGGCAGCGGCCCCACAGCGGAGCAAATCGCCAACGCGATTCTGTTGCCGGGCTCAATGAATGCCGGCACCGCGGATAGCCTCACGAACTACTACATGATCAACGAGACGGCGCCGCTGGTGGCGCTGCTTCCGAAGCAGCTCCAAGAATTGCTGGGCCCCGACCTCACGTATCTGATCAACCTGGGCTACGGCGATGGCAGCCTCGGCTACTCCGTGACGGCTGATTCCCCGGCGAACGTGGCCACGCCGTTCGGGCTGTTCCCCAACATAAGCCTGTCAACGGTGCTCAGCACGCTGGGCACCGACACCCAGCA
>DAIODV010000218.1:0-6702 GCA_036746615.1 Mycobacterium sp. | reverse complement strand
TCGCCGGGCTGGAGGCACTGTGCCCGCGCACTCTGCATCTGCGCGACGGCATGCTTGAACCCGCGGCCGAAGGGAATGAGTCGTCAGCGGCACCGCCGGTCGAGCACCCGACCCGCCGCCCGCGTCGACCCGTTGTACTCCTGCGCCCGGTGCCCGGTCGCTCTCCCATCCATGATCTGTGGGCGGGCACTAAACTGCTTGTCGCGTTTGGTATTTCGATATTGCTGACGTTATATCCGGGTTGGGCGCAGATCGGACTTGTGGCCGCACTTGTGTTGGCGGGAGCGCGGCTCGCCCATATTCCCCGAGGCGCGCTGCCGTCGCCACCGCGCTGGCTGTGGATCATGCTGGCCATCGTCGGTGCCACTGCGGCACTGGCCGGTGGCAGCCCTGAGATCCACCTGGGCGCCGCCACACTCGGTCTGGGCGGCCTGCTGGAATTCCTGCGCTTGACCGCGTTGTCGGTCGTATTGCTCGGGATGGGCGCGTTGGTTTCGTGGACAACCAACGTCGCCGAAATCGCGCCCGCGGTCGCCACTTTGGGCCGCAGACTGCGACCGCTGCGCATCCCGGTCGATGACTGGTCGGTCGCGTTGGCGCTCGCGCTGCGCACCTTCCCAATGCTGATCGATGAATTCCGCGTGCTCTACGCCGCTCGCCGGTTGCGGCCCAAAACCACACCACCCAACCGCAGGGTCCATATCAGGCAACTGGCGACAGACGGGGTCGATCTGATCGTCGCGGTCATCACCGTCACGCTGCGACGGGCCGACGAGATGGGCGATGCGATCACCGCCCGCGGTGGCACCGGTCAGATCTCGGCGGCCCCGTCGCGGCCGAAACATGCTGACTGGGTTGCCCTTTCGATCGTATCGGTGGTATGCGCGGGCGCCGTGGTGGCCGCAGTGCTGTTGGGCGTCTAGAACCGCACCAATGCCGGCACGTCGGCAAGCGCGCAGCTGGGGATACGTTCGGCCGCGCGCAGCAAGAAGTTGAGCTTCTCGATGCGCTCGCCCGACCGGGGCGCGCCGTTCTTCTGAAATGGAGCGCCCACTGCCACCGCTAGATCCATCACCACGTCGTCGATGACACCGCCCGATCGGCCCGACGGGATCGCCAGAATGCCGTGCCGCGCAGCGTATTCGAAGCAGTCCAGCGCCTCGGCGATGGTCCCGACCTGATTGGGTTTCAGGATGAAGCCGTCAACGGCCGAGGTCTTGACGGCGCGTTCCAAGCGTCCGCGGTTGGTGACGATCAGGTCGTCGCCGAGGATGATTGAGCGGTCGAGGGTCTGCACCGCCTTGCTGAACCCGTTCCAGTCGTCACCGTCGAGCAGGTCCTCGATAAACACCATCGGGAAGTCCTCCGACAATCCGCGCGCGTAATCGATGAGGGCCTCCGCGGTCACCCGCTCGCCGTTGAACGCGTAGGTCTGCGAGCTCTTGTCGTACACCTCGCTCGATGCACAGTCGATTGCAAACGCCATGATGTCGGCGCAGCCGGCGCGCTCGACAGCCTCAGCAAGCACCTCCATGACGACGCGCGGGTCGCTGGACGGAGCGACGTAGCCGTACGACGCTGCGATCAGCGGCGCGCGGCCAAGCCGTCGTGCAAGCACCTCACCCAGCACGGCGAACAGACTCACGCCCTCCTCGACCGCCGACTCGATCGAGTCGGCGCGATACGGCACGACGAGGAACTCGCTGAACGTCTGGAAGATATCCCCATAGCAGCCACCGTTGATCATGTTGAAGCTGGGCGCCGGCACGGTGGTCGGCGGCGTGAGTCCCAGCAGCCCACCGAGATAGGTGTACGTGGGAAGGTCCGCCGCCGCGGACGCCGCGCGCAACAGTGCGATTGAGGTGGAGTAGATCGCATTTCCACCGAGCCGGTGCTTGTCCGGCGTGCCGTCGAGTTCGATCATGACCCGGTCCAGGGACCGCGGATCGTCGAGTTCGGCGCCAACCAGAACGGGAGCGATTTCGTCGGTGACGGCCGAGACGGCGCGGTGCACGCTCAGCCCGTGGTATTGCGACTGGTCTCCATCACGTAGCACGAACGCCTCGTGCGCGCCGACCGAAGTGCCGGTCGGCGACGCGCCACGGCCGACATGGCCTGTGTCAGTGGTGATTTCAACTTCCACTAACGGACGTGCCTTGCAGTCCAGAAGTTGGCGGGCGACCACGGACGCGATCCGCATGTCAGAACACCGCGACGCACACCGCCACGAATTGGCAAATCGCTGCAACAGCGGTACACGCGTGAAATATCTCGTGATAGCCGAATGTCGTTGGCCACGGGTCAGGCCAGCGCTGCGCGTAGAACACCGCACCGAGGCTGTACAGCGCGCCGCCAACCGCGAGAAGTACCGCAGCAGCCATGCCCGCGTTGTGGATGAGTATTCCCGCGTACCAAACGGCTACCCATCCCAGCAGCAGATAGAGTGCCACGCTCAGCCAGCGCGGCGCGTCGGGCCAGAACAGCGTCAACGCAATTCCGGCCACCGCACCGCCCCACACGATCGCCAGCACCGCGTGCCCGGCCGAAGGTGGCATGGCCAGGATCGCGAACGGCGTATAGGTGCCGGCGATGAGGACAAAGATCATCGAGTGGTCCAGCCGTCTCATCCATTTCCGGGTGGCCGCCGAATACCAATGGACGCGGTGATAGGTCGCGCTGACGGCAAACATTGCCACGATCGCCAGCGTGTACGTCAACGTCGCATGACCCGCTTGTTTCGACTCCACGGCCCAAGACAGCGCCACCAGTATCGAGCCGGCTACTAGTGCCGCGACCGCGCAATAGAGATGAATCCATCCGCGCAGCCGTGGCTTGCTGAGCACCACCGCGCCGACGTCAGCGGTCGGCCCGAATGCGACGGGCTCGCGGACCGCGTCGATTTGATAGGTCACCATCTGCCCCCATTCATCCATGCGAGCGCCAGGCTAGGAGCGGGCCGCTGAGAAGTCGCTGAGGACGGAATCGGGCTGAAAGCCCAGCTCAAGCGAGGCGGCACAATCAGACTATGTGGGTGTTTACCCGGCGGTTGCAGCCAAGCGAGCTCGCACGTGCGATGCACCTGCCGAGTCTGGGTATCTCCGCTCGTTCTGCCGCGATCTCAGCGGTGGTCGTCCTGGTCGTACTTGTGTTGGCGGGCGCGGCCTTCGACCTGATCTTGTATCGGTCGTTGATAGGGGGTGTCGACGACGCGACCGCGGGCAGAGTCCGCACCATTGTTGACGCCCTGCATTCGGAATCGCCCGACAATCTTGACAGCGCGCTTCTTACCACCACTCAGCGCGTCGTCGCGATCCAACTGATCGGCCCTGACGGCACGGTGGCGAAGCGGGCCGGATCTGCGCCTGCGACGCCCCTGATCCCCACCAATGAGTTTGATTTGAACTTGCGGCGCGGCATGCCAGACGATGCGGTGCCCAGCGACGACATGCGGGTCAGCGGTCAGAAAGTCAACGCTGCGTCCGGTCAGTACACCGTGCTTGTCGGCGGCGGCAGCGAGGCGGTCGAGGCGACGACGCGGATCGTCGCGCTGCTGTTGGCTGGCGGCGCCCCAATCATCAGCGGGGTAGCAGCAACTGTCACCTATCGGCTCGTTCGCCGGTCACTGCAATCGGTGGACGCTATCCGCAGCAGGGTGGCTGACATCTCAACGTCCGATTTGGGCGAGCGGGTACCCGTTCCCGCTCCACGTGACGAAATTTCGGCTTTGGCAGTCACCATGAACGAAATGCTGGCGCGTCTCGAAGCCGGCCACCGAGCGCAACAGCGGTTCCTCGGCGATGCCTCTCACGAACTGCGCAGCCCGCTGTCCACCATCATCTCCGGTCTGGAAGTCGCAGAGGCACATCCAGAACTGCTTGATGCCCAATTGGCCGTCGACACCCTGCTTCCCGAGGCGCACCGCATGCGGGTGCTGATCGAGGATCTGCTCTTGCTGGCCCGCGCCGACGAACGAAGCCTCGTGATGCGCAAGGAGCAGGTGCCGCTCGGCGAACTTGCCGAAACCGAGGCTGCTCGCGCGCGTCGTGACGGCTGCACGATCCACACCGCTATCTCTCCCGCAGAGTTGATCGGCGACCCGGTGGCGGTATCGCGGGTGATTCGCAATCTCGTGGATAACGCTGTCCGCCACGCGAAATCGTGTGTCGACGTCGAGGTCGGCAGCCGAGATGGCAACGTCGTACTCACCGTCAGCGATGACGGGCCAGGCATCGCCGCGGCGGACCGAGCCCGGGTCTTCGAGCGGTTTGTGCGCCTAGACCCAGACCGCGCCCGCAGTGGCGGAGGGACGGGCCTGGGCCTGGCTATCGTTGCCGAAGTCGTTGCCGCGCACGGCGGCACGGTCAATATTGACGACCGCCGCGGCGGCGGGACCACCTTTGTCGTTACGTTGCCTCAACACATCAACCGGTAGCCGACGCCTCGGATCGTCTCAATGGTGTTGGTACCGAAGGGCGCGTCGATCTTACGGCGCACATACCCCACATAGACCTCAACGACATTGTCAGGGCCCTGGTAGTGCGCATCCCACACGTTGCGCAATATCTCGCCTTTGGTGACCACCATGTCCTTGTTGCGCATCAGGAACTCGAGCAGCCCATACTCACGCGGAGTCAGAGTGATTGGAGTAGAACCGCGCTGGGCCGTATGGCGCGCAGGATCTAATGACAATGAACCAGCGGTCAATACCGTCGGCCGCTCGGGCGCACCGCGGCGCTCCAAGGCGCGCAATCGCGCCACCAGCACCCGAAACGAAAAAGGCTTCGTCAGATAGTCATCCGCGCCGAGGTCGAACGCATCGGTCTGGTCGTACTCGCCGTCCTTTGCAGTCAGCATGAGCACCGGTGTCCACACGCCGTGGGCCCGCATTCGACGCAGCACCTCATATCCGCTGAGGCCGGGCAGCATGATGTCGAGGACCACGACGTCGAAGCTGTTCTCGATCGCCTCGTGCAGCCCGTCGACGCCCGTGTCGACGGAGACGACGACGAAGCCCTCGGCCTTCAAACCCAGTGACAGCGTCGTTGACAATCGCGCCTCGTCCTCAACCAGCAGGACCCTCATGTGCGTACGCTACGTCGCGCGGGTGGGCTGAGACAACGGTCCGGGCTGGCAGAGGTCGAACACATACCGAACACTAATATGGCCTGTCGTGGATGCCGTTATTCAACAGGAAGGCCAGCAGTGACCAGCGTAGCGAATCCGATTCCTCCACAAGATCTTTCGGGAATCGTAGGACACCGCTTTATCTACACCTACGCTAACGGCTGGCAGTACGAGATGTACGTCAAAAACTCCACTACCATCGACTACCGCATCCATTCGGGGCACGTAGGAGGCCGGTGGGTCAAGGGCCAGCAAGTCCACCTCGTCCAACTCGACGAAGACAGCTTCAAAGTGTCGTGGACCGAACCCACTGGTACCTGCGTGGCTGTCAATGTGCTGCCAGCCAAGCGCCGCATCCACGGGGTGATCTTTTTTCCCCAGTGGATCCGCGAGCACGGTGAGCGCACCGTCTGCTTTCAAAACGAGCATCTCGACCAGATGCGGGCCTACCGTGACCAAGGCCCGACCTACCCGATCTACGAAGTCCCCGAGTTCGCCTACATCACGCTGTTCGAATATGTCGGGACCGACGACGAGTCGATTATCGACAGAGCTCCGCAAGATCTGCCGCCGGGCTGGTCCAACCGGACTGGGTGAGTCCTACCGGTGATCGGCCGCGAAGGTTGTTGCGCGGTGCCATACCTCGGGTGCAACGTCGTGAGCGTCGTCGCGACGGATCTCGCGGAGCTTGTCGATGGCCAAGTGGATCCGAGTCAAAGAGACGGGATCGCTTGACCAATAGGCCTCGTCGACGCCCAGTACGGCCACCAGCAGATCCCCGGGCTGCAGCTCTGCTTTCAGCAGCGGATCCCACTGCAGGTTCATCGCCGCGCGGGGGAGCAGATGGTCGAGTCCCTCGTTGTGTGACAACAGGATGCGGATGTCCGCGGTGGTGAGCGAGCCAAGAGGTTGGCGCCGCAATGCGTACACCTCCCGCATCACCGCCGTCGCGTCCTCGGGCATGGCCCGAATGTCGTCGTTCAATTGCTCCAATGACAGTTCGTCCTCGGCGTCGGCGCAGACGGTCCACCGGCCGCCCTCTCGCCGGCACACGATCGTGCTGTCCTTGCCTCCCAAGGAGTCGCGGCTAAATCGGACCACAGCGACGTCGCCGAAAACCCGTACATCGAGGACCTCGACAGGCCCGCCGTCGGTATCGGCGGGTTCGCGGCGGTCCGGATCCGCGACGTTGTCCAAAAAGGATTCGGCTTCGTCCGCACACATCAGATCCGCCATCTCGCGCGGGACTGCCCGGTCTGTCGCTAATGCGAACGCCCTCAACAGATCTCCGATCTGCGCTTGGTCGCTGTCGGCGGCCGTCATCTCAGGCGGCGCGCGCGGTCCAGGTGAAGCTGTGCATATCCGGAATCAGTGGCGCCAGCGCCGCGGCGACGCCGCGACCGATGTCATCGGCGGCCGCCAGAGGAGTGGCGCCGTCGAGGAAGCCTTCCACCTCGACGCGTAGCGTCCGCCCGGTCCAGCGGGCCCGAGCGTGCGCATGCTGCACGCCGGGCACTGCCGCGGCGGTGGTTTCGGCGGTCGTGATGATCTCGGGGTCGACTCCGTCGAGCAGCCGGT
>DAIODV010000217.1:0-6741 GCA_036746615.1 Mycobacterium sp. | reverse complement strand
GCACCGAGCGCAGATAGCCGTCGCGGTCCTCGACGGACAACGAGTGAAACAGCGTGCTATCCACCACCGTATTGAACCGGCCGTCGTATCCGGTGAGCGCGGTGATGTCCGCCTGCGCGAAACTAGCTGTGTTCAGCCCGCGCTGTTGCGCGGCCCGGTTGGCGGCGGCGATGGCTGTCGGCGTGAGGTCGACTCCGACCACGGTGTAGCCGTCGGCGGCCAGGGCCAGCGACAGTTCGGCATAGCCGCATCCGGCGTCGAGCACATCGCTGCGGAACTTGCCGGCGGCGGCCAGCGCGGCCAATTCCGGCTGCGGCTCACCGATGTTCCACGGCGGCGGCCCTTCGAACCTGCCCTGCCCGCGGTATGTGCTGTCCCAGTCCATTACTTCATTTGGCATGCATTCCAACGTACCTGCGTCAGCTGACATCCCAGGTGTGCACGGGTTTGTTGGCGTGCATGTAGTCGCAGTAGCGCCGCAGCATCTCTGCCAGCGCTGCTGGCCGGGACATTCCGTCGTTTTGTAGCGCACGCACCGTTGATACCTGCCAGGCCGCACCGTTGCGCCGGGTGCGGGCACGGCTCTCGATTACGCCGAGGAACCGTTCGCGTACCTCGCTGGCGACGCCCCAGCGCTCTAGTCCGTCGTGCGCCATCGGTAGCAGCTCGGAGAGCACCAATTCGTCAGGGGTCACCTCGCCCAAGCCGGGCCAGTACAGGCTCGCGTGCATGCCATGCCGAGCCGCCTTGACGAAATTCTGTTGGGCTGCAGCGAAAGTCATCTTGGTCCACAGCGGACGCTCCTCTTCGGACAGCGTGCGGACCATGCCGTAGTAGAAAGCCGCGTTGGCGAGCATGTCGATGACCGTTGGCCCCGCGGGCAGCACGCGGTTTTCCACCCGCAGGTGCGGGCGGCCGGCCGCCACGTCGTAAACCGGTCGATTCCATCGATACACCGTGCCGTTGTGCAGGCGTAACTCCGAGAGCTGGGGGGTGCGCCCGGCGGCGAGTTCGGCAACCGGATCTTCGTCGGAGACCTCCGGCAACAGCGACGGGAAATAGCGGACGTTCTCCTCGAACAGATCGAAAATCGATGTGATCCAGCGTTCACCGAACCACACCCGCGGCCGCACACCCTGGGTCTTGAGCTCGTCGGGCCGGGTATCGGTGGACTGCGTGAAAAGTTCAATGCGGGTTTCCGACCACAGCTGATGACCGAACAAGTACGGCGAGTTTGCCGCCAACGCCAGCTGCGGCCCGGCCAGCACCTGTGCGGCGTTCCAATTGCTGGCGAAATCGGCCGGCGACACTTGCAGGTGCAACTGCATACTGGTGCAAGCAGATTCGGGGGCAATCGACGCCGAGTTCAAACTGAGCGGCTCGGGTCCGCCGATGTCGATTTGGATGTCTTCGCCGCGCGCGTTGAAGATCGAGTCGTTAAGGGCCGCATACCGGCTCGACTGACTCATCCACCCCTCGGTGAGGTGCTCGGGCATCAGCGTCGGCAGAATTCCGATCATCACGATGTGGGCACCTCCTGCGCTGGCCTTGGTCTCCGCCACGTTCAAGCTGGCCCGCACCTCGGCTTCCAAATCCGCTGAGGTATGGCCGGCCAGCGGCCTGGGTGGCACATTGAATTCGATGTTGTATTTACCTAATTCGGTCTGGTAGGCCGGGTCGGCGATGGCGGCCAATACGTCCTGATTCGACATCGTCGGCTGATACTCGTCATCGACCAGATTGCATTCGATTTCCATCCCGGTAAGTCGGCGCTCGAACTCGAAGCTGGCCTGCGCGAGCATCGTTTCGAAGACGTCGAGGCACAACTGCACCTTGCGCCGGTACTCCTGGCGCTGCATGCGGTCGAAGGTGGTCCGCTTGACCTCGTCGCCCACAATGCCGATGCAACCTGCTTAGTGTCGCTCGCGCAACCACCGTGGGCGTAAAAGTCGAGCGTATTGTCGGCGCTGCGAGCGTTCGATCGTCGCCATCTCGCGGGAGGAAAGCACTTGGCCGAATTCATAGCCTCGATCGACCAGGGCACCACCAGCACCCGCTGCATCATTTTCGATCACGATGGCGGAGAGGTGGGCAGCCATCAGCTTGAGCATGAGCAGATTTTGCCACGCGCCGGCTGGGTTGAGCACAACCCGATCGAGATCTGGGAGCGCACCACCTCGGCCCTGATGTCAACGCTCAATGTGACCAACCTGTCGGCGAAAGACGTTGTTGCGCTGGGCATCACGAATCAGCGTGAGACGACGCTGGTGTGGAACCGGCAGACGGGCCGACCGTACTGCAATGCGATTGTCTGGCAGGACACCCGTACCGACCGCATCGCGTCGGCATTAGACCGGGATGGCCGCGGCGACGTGATCCGGCGTAAAGCCGGTCTGCAGCCGGCGACGTACTTCTCCGGCGGCAAGCTGCAATGGATTCTGGAGAACGTCGAGGGAGTGCGCGCAGCGGCCGAGCGTGGAGAAGCCATATTCGGTACCCCGGACACGTGGCTGCTGTGGAATCTGACCGGCGGTCCTCGCGGCGGCGTCCATGTCACCGATGTCACCAACGCCAGCCGAACCATGCTGATGGATTTGGAGACTCTCGACTGGGACGACGAGTTGCTGTCCTTTTTCGGTATTCCGCGTGCGATGCTGCCGTCGATCGCGGCGTCGTCGCCGCGTCAGCCCTACGGCGTCACGCTGGAGACCGGACCGCTCGGCGGCGAGGTGCCGATTACCGGAATTCTCGGCGACCAGCATGCGGCGATGGTCGGTCAAGTCTGCCTGGAGCCCGGAGAGGCCAAGAACACCTACGGCACCGGAAACTTTCTGCTCCTGAACACCGGTGAGCAGATCGTCCGGTCCGGTAACGGTCTGCTGACGACGGTGTGCTACCAATTCGGCGACGCCAAACCCGTTTACGCGCTTGAAGGTTCGATCGCGGTGACCGGCTCGGCGGTGCAATGGCTGCGTGATCAATTGGGCATCATCAGCGGCGCCGCGCAAAGCGAGGCACTGGCCCGTCAGGTCGACGACAACGGTGGGGTTTACTTCGTTCCGGCGTTTTCCGGGTTGTTCGCACCGTATTGGCGCTCCGATGCGCGAGGCGCGATCGTGGGGCTGTCGCGCTACAACACCAACGCGCATTTGGCCCGCGCGACATTGGAGTCGATCTGTTATCAGAGCCGCGACGTGGTCGATGCGATGCAGGCCGATTCGGGTGTGCGCCTTGAGGTGTTGAAGGTCGACGGCGGCATTACCGCCAACGACTTGTGCATGCAGATCCAGGCCGACGTCCTCGGTGTTGACGTCGTGCGGCCGGTGGTCGCCGAGACCACCGCGTTGGGTGCAGCGTACGCCGCGGGCCTTGCAGTTGGGTTCTGGGCCGATCCAGATGAGCTGCGCACGAATTGGCAAGAGGGCACGCGATGGACGCCTCGCTGGGGCGATGACGAGCGCTCGGCAGGATACGCGGGCTGGCGCAAAGCCGTGCAGCGCACGCTGGATTGGGTCGAGGTGTAGCGGAACTTCCCGCGAGCGTGCATGTTTGCACGCGACACGCCGGTGTCGCATGGCATTTCACGCACGCTCGCGGGAAATGGCTAGTCGTCTTCGCCGAGGATCGTATAGATCTCGCGGCGAGCGTTGTTGACGATCTCAATGATGCGTTGCTGTTGGTCGGTGCTCGCGGCGTGAGCGGATTGCGCAACGGCGCCGAACAGTTGCCCGACGGCTGCGCGCAGGTTCAGATGAGAGGGATCGACACCGTCGGCGATCTCGTCCCACGGTGGCGTCTCGATTTTTTCGACAGCCTGTCGGCCCGCGTCGGTCAACTCGAAAAGCTTTTTACTGCCTTCGGTTTCCGTGCCGACGATCAATCCCTCGTCGACCAGCAGTTGCAGGGTCGGGTAGACGGAGCCGGGGCTGGGGCGCCATAGGTCCTGGCTGCGCTCGGCGATCTCCTGGATCATCTCGTAGCCGTGCATGGGCCGCTCGGCCAGCAACACCAGGATGGCGGCGCGGACGTCGCCGCGGCGACCGCGTCGACCAGGCCCACCGCGGCGCCTGCCGCGCGGTCCTGGGCCGAAGCCGAAGCCGAATGGGCCGGGGCCGAAACCACGGCCGAAGCCTGGACCGAAGCCGGGACCGAAGCCAGGGCCGAACGGCCCATCGTGGCCGGCGTCGTGGCCGCGGACAAAGTTGCGGAACTCGCGGCGGGCCTGCGGGTGAAAGCCGAAGCCCTGGACTCCGGGGCCTCCGGGGAATGGCCCCTCTGGGTGGGGGAATGGGTTATCCATATGTCATCTCGTTTCTGGAAGGGCAGCGCCGTACGCGCTACCGATGCTACGACGATATATCGGAAACTATCGTGATGCAACGGTGAGTTTTTGTTAGCGGCTTGACCAGGGGTTTGTGCCTCCAACGAGCGGGCTACACCTCCGGGGATGAACCAGGAAAACCGCGATCTCAAGATCGCCGCGGGCGTCGATCCCGCCCAGGAGCTGTCGGCGACCACCGGCACCGATCGCACCAGTCGTCTCCGCTTCTGGGCGAACTGGGCGCTCGCACTGTTGACGGTGGTCGGGGCGGGCGTCGTCATGGTCTTTTCGATCGGTGCGGTGATGAGCACCGCCGCCTGCAGCGACAAGGCATGCCCCAAGCTCGGACCCAACGGGATCAGCTTCGACGTGCTGTTCTACGGAGCACCGGTAGTGGCCGCGCTGACGATCATCATCTCGTTCTTCACCGCGCAGCGCCGGTGGGGCTTTGTGGTCCCGGTAGTGGCGTTGGCGCTCTTGGTCGCCGACATCACCACCCTTGCCTTGACCGTCGCGCAGTAGCCGGCCCAATTCCTAGCGGCGCGGCCAAAAGCCGCCGGGCGCCGGCGACGGCCATACAGGCCCCGCAGGGGGCCTCAGGCGTGCCAGCTCTCGCCGGTGTCGTTCGGCCAGTACCGCGGCCAATGCCAGTTGCGGCGGCGTTCCCGGCGGCGGCGGAGGTGCGACCTGACTCAGCACGTCGCCGGCGATCCGGTAGGCCATTTGATCGCGTACTCGCGGATCGAGTTGCGCTGCGCGAGCGAGGAATTGGCGCGCGACCTCGGCTCGCTCAGGGCTCAGTCCGGACAACTGCAACGACGCAGCCCACCAGGCCAGCTGCGGGGGCATCACGGGCAGCGGGCCCAACTTCGGGCCCCGTTCGCTGATCACCACGGTGCCCGCGAACACGTCGCCGATCCGTTTGGCTTTCGGCGAGAGCATGCTGCAGATCACCGCGGGACTGCCCAACAACATCCAGATCTCGACCACCGACGCCAGTGCACGAAACAGCGCCTGGCGGAAGCGCTCCGGGCCGCCGTCCTCCGACACCACCCGCAGACCCATCACCAACTTGCCCACCGACCGTCCCCGGGTTGCGGTTTCGAACACCACGGGATAGCCGACGAACACCAGCACGGTGAAGATGATCAGGATCGCCGTGGTCAGGGCCTCGTCGAATTGAGTCAGCGTGGCCGCCCACAACATCAGCGCCACGAGATAGCCGAGCACGATGACAACGATGTCGATCAGCGCACCGACCGCGCGTACCGGCAGTTGCGCGATCGGCACGTCGAGCACCACCGCGTCCCCGGTCACCACCTGCGGCATACTGCGAACGCTACCCGGCTAATGTCGGACTGGTGGATGTCGACGCATTCGTGCTCGCTCACCGCCCCACCTGGAACCGGCTCGAACATTTGGTGAAAACCCGTCGGCACTTGACCGGCCCCGAGATTGACGAACTCGTCGAGCTCTACCAGCGCGTGTCGACGCATTTGTCGATGCTGCGCTCGGTGTCGTCAGATTCAGCTCTGGTCGGCAGCCTTTCGAGACTGGTGGCGCGGGCTCGAGCCGCGGTCACCGGCGCCCACGCCCCGTTGTCTAGTGAATTCACCCGGTTTTGGACGGTCTCGTTTCCGGTGGTGGCTTATCGTGCCTGGCGGTGGTGGCTGGCGACAGCAGTGGTGTTCTTCGCCGTCGCCGCGGCCATCGCGGCGTGGGTAATCGGCAGCCCCGAAGTCCAATCCACGATTGGAACACCAAGCGAGATCAATGAATTGGTCAACCATGATTTCGCGTCCTACTACAGTGAGCACTCCGCTGTCGCGTTCGGGTTGCAGGTCTGGCTCAACAATTCTTGGGTAGCTGCGAAGTGCATCGCGTTCTCTGTCGTGCTCGGCGTGCCGATCCCATTTGTGTTGTTCGCCAACGCCGCCAACCTCGGAGTCGTTGCCGGACTGATGCTTCAGGCCGGCAAGGGCGACGTCATGCTGGGGTTGCTGATCCCGCATGGCCTGCTGGAGCTGACGGCAGTGTTCATGGCCGGGGCCGTTGGAATGCGGCTGGGCTGGTCCGTGATATCGCCGGGGGATCGTCCGCGGGGACAGGTGCTCGCCGAGCAGGGTCGTGCCGTTGTCGCGGTTGCGGTAGGGCTGGTCGTGGTGTTGCTCATCTCGGGTGCCATCGAGTCGTTGGTCACGCCGTCGCCGTTGCCGACAGCTCTGCGGGTCGGCATCGGAATCATCGCCGAAGCAGGGTTTTTGAGTTACATCGTCCACTTCGGCCGCCGTGCGGCTCGGGCCGGCGAGACCGGCGACATCGCCGACGCACCGGACGTGGTCCCCACCCGCTGACATTCGGCGAAGCGCTTAGAGCCGCCCGGTGGCTTTCATGGCCAGGTAACGGTCGGCCAGCGTCGG
>DAIODV010000216.1:0-6791 GCA_036746615.1 Mycobacterium sp. | reverse complement strand
GACGATCTGGTCGGCTCCGGTGATGGTGTGCAGGCGATGAGCGATCACCAACACGGTGCGCTCCTTCATCAGGCGGTTGAGTGCTTGCTGCACAAGGTATTCCGATTCCGGATCGGCGAACGCCGTGGCCTCGTCGAGGATAAGGACTTGCGCGTCCGCGAGGATGGCACGGGCGATGGTAAGCCGTTGCCGTTCCCCGCCTGAAAGCCCGGCGCCCGCGTCCAGGACGGTGTCGTAGCCGTGGGGCAATCGCATGATGCGGTCGTGGATTTGCGCATCGCGGGCAGCGGCCTGGACTTGCGCGGCGGTGGCATCAGGGACGGCCAGCGCGATGTTTTCCGCGACGGTGCCGTGCACGAGCTGAGTTTCCTGCAGCACGAAACCGACGCGGGTATAGAGCTCGTCCGCCGTCATCGACCGGATATCTTGTCCGCCAACGCGTATCGCGCCGCTCTGCACATCGTGGAATCGCGCCAGCAACGCGGCCAGCGTCGATTTTCCGGATCCAGAGGGGCCGACGAGCGCGGTGACCGTACCGGGGTGCAACGTCAGCGAGACGTCCTTGATCACTGGCACGTCGGGTCGGTAGCCGAAGCTGACGCGGTCGAACACCACCGCGGCAGATGCGTCATCGCGGGCCGGCTGGTCGTGCACGCAGAGTTCCGGCTCGTCCAGCGCGATCTGCAAGCGCCGAGCGGCCAACATTCCGGCGCGGATGCCGCCGAGCCCGTAGGCGATGTTGAGCAGTCGGGCACCGAATGTGGTGCCCAGCAATAAGAACGGCAACATATTCACCGGATCCATCCGGCGCGTCACGACCAGCAGGGTGCCAGTGACACCGATCAGCCACAGGAAAGTCGACGGACGGGTGGCCAGATCCATCGTGGTTTTCTTGCCGGCCAGTGGACGCTGCCAATCGACCAGGAATCGGATGTACTCGTCGAGGCTGCGGCGGAAACTCGAAGCGGCGGCACCGCCGAAGACGCGGATCACCGGTTGGCCTTCGAGATAGGCCCCGGCCTCGCCATTCATCGTCTCGGCCCATCGCTGCGACTGCGGGATGCGCGGCCCGGACTGAATCGTGATCGACGACGTCAAGATCAGATAGATCAGCACCGGCACGAACAACACCAGCGCTACCCGCCAATCGACGACAAACAGATAGACCAGTACGGCAACCGGCGCAACCATGGCAGCGACGGCATCTGGGATGGCGTGGGTGACAAGGTAATGCAACGACAGGGTGTCGTCTGAAACCAGCTGCTTGATCGACCCCGACCCGCGGGCGGTGAACCAGCCCAGCGGCAACCGCGACAGCTTGCTCAACAGCCGCCCGCGCAAGTCGCTGGCGAACCGCGCGTCGATCACGTGCAGCCACAGCGTCGAGGCGGCACCGAGCACAGTACCGAGCCCTAGCAGTGCGACGGCGGCGATTCCGATCTCGCGTAGCCGAGATGCCTCGGCGTGACCTGCGAGCAGCCGCGCCAACTCGACCAAAAGCACGAACGGCGCCAGCTGCAACAGCGTTATCACGGCCTGCAGCACCCCCGAGGCGATCAACGCTGAGCGCAGCGGTGCGAGCAACCGGCCGGCGGCCTGGGCACGCCAGCTCCCGCGGGCTGCGGGTGCCGCGGTCTCCTGCTGCGGCACAGGACTTTCGACGACGTCCGGCTCGTCGCCGCGGCTGGTGCCCATCGCGCGCCCGGCGCTCCAATAGGCCTGCGCGTGGATCTCGGACTTGGGGAAACCGAATTCGTCGCGCAGTCGTGTTCGGACGTGCTTGAGTGTCGTGGCCTCCGGCGTCGCCCACGCATACCAGTCCGACCAGTCCCGGCACTCGATGGCCGCCGCCAGTGACTTCTCGTCGCGGCGGCCAATCCAATGCACCTGCAGCCGGGGATGCTGCGCGAGCGGGATCAGCGCGTCGTTGTCGTCGTGCTGCTCCAGATACATCTCGATCGGGACGTCGGCGGGGACAGTGCCGATGATCCCGTTCATCCCCGGGATCGACGCCGAGTCACCGATCAACAGATAACCGACGGGCTGCTCATCAGGGATGTCGAAACGCGACGAGCCCATCAGCGACATCACCGCGATCGTCGCGCCGGGTTGTACGGTGCGCGCCCACAGCGACGCCGGGCCCGCCGGGTCATGCAGCACGACGTCCACCGCGAAGCGGCCGTTGAGCACGTCGGCCTCGGAGATCGTGTAGGCGCGCTGGAACTCGGTACTCGACCCGTCCGGGTCGGGAAACCAGAACCGCAGCCACGCACCAGGTTCGGCCTGCGCATCGTCGAACAAGGTCGGTGACTGCATCCGGACCCGCAGGAAATGCGGTGCTAACTCGATGGTTTCGAGCACTGTGGCGGTGTGGTCGCGGGCGCCGAAGCCCCGCAACATCGCGCCCTGAAATCCACGCGCCATCAGCCGTCCATCGCCACGCGAAGGCTCTTTGGCCGGATGTCGGTCCAGTGCTCCTCGACATAAGCCAGGCACTCTGCACGCCCGGCTTCACCGAAGACCTTCCGCCAGCCCGCCGGCACGTCGGCGAACGCCGGCCACAGGCTGTGTTGATCTTCGTCGTTGACCAACACCAGGAAGGAGCCGGATTCGTCATCGAAGGGATTGGTGCTCATTATCTCTCCTGGTCGAGGTGTCGGTGCGGGAGCCGAATTCGGCGCCCAGCACCCGGTCGGACAGCAGGCCCAAACAGCTCAGGTTGGGAAAGCCAGGCCCCTGGTTGAGCCCGGCGAGGTTGGGCAGGAACAGTTTTGGGGCGACGTCGACGACTGCAAGATCGTGTCCGATGGCCTCCTGGAGGCTGTCCCCGGTCAGCGGGCCGCCTAGGCCCAGCTCAAGCAGGTCGAGGGCGTCCTGGCTGAAGAGCGTGGTGAACCACAGCGGGTCGGCACCCGATCCGTCGATCACCAGGTCGAAACCGTGTATGGTTTCGACGTTTTCGCTGCCTCGGTTGGTGGACAGAGTCAACCGGATCTGCCCGTCACGGCCTACCGCGTGCGCGACCCGGCCGCGCAGATGGCGGATGCGGTCATCGGCGAGCAACGCGTCCTGGACGCTCGACGAGAACACGCCGCGGTCGGTGCGGGCGATCGCGTCACGGCGTTCATCCAGCGTCAGTGCCGTCCAGTCGGTGGGGTCGGAGAACAGCGCGTTCTCAAAGAAGCTTTCACCGCGGGTGAACAACGTCACCTGCGGCGAGATCACCGTGATGGTCGAAACTCGGTGGCGGAAAAGCTCGTTGAGCATCGCCGCCGAAGTCTCGCCGCCTCCGATAACCGCGACCCGCTCGGCACTGATTCGTTCGTGCTCGCCGGCGCGATGCCAGAACTGCGCGATCGACAGCACCCTCGGATTGCCGGGCAGCAAGGACCGCTCGGCCTGACCTGGCCCGGTGATCATCAAACCGTCGGCGTGCACGGTGCTTTCTCCTGTGTGCAGCGCCCACCGGTCGCCGTCGATGGCGAGCTGTTCGACGTCGCCGTAAACCACCGTCATATCGATCTGTTCGGCGACCCAGCGCAGATATTGGCTCCACTGCCGATGGGTCGGCGCAGGTCGGCCGCGGTCGATCCATGCGGCAAACTGGCCGGTGGCAATCAGATACGACCCCCAGCTGTAGCGGGTCATCCGCTCGTCGAGTTCACCGTTGCGCTGCGGCACCAACGACGAGCGGTACGGAAAGCCCACATCTTTTTCCGGGCTCGTTCCCAGCCGCTGCGCGCCGTCGGTCCAGCCGCCGCTGGCCTGCCAGTTGGCGCCAACGCCGATCCGCTCGACGGCAACCACCTTCGGCGCGTCGACACCCATCTGACCCAGCACGTACGCCTTGGTGGCGACTGCGACGGCTTTGACCCCCGCGCCGAGCACGGCAAGCGTAGTCATGTCACCATCTCCGTGAGCGCTTCCGTCCACAATGCTTGCAGCGCAGCGATATCCGAGTCGCCAAGGATGTCGGACAGCGCCCGCCACTGCGAAGCGATCATCTGCTGATCACCGTCGCGCACCACGAGGGCAAGGATTGTCAGCTCATAGCGCACTGCTTGTTCGGGTTCGGGGATCGCCGACATCCCCGCAAGTAGGTGGCGGTCCAGCTGCAGCCCGGTGCCCGACGAGTGGGCTGCGCCCAGATAGTTAAGCAGCAGCTGCGGTCCGGGGAACGCGCCGAGTTGCTCTGCGGTGTCGGCGCGCAGATACCGCAGCAGTCCGTAGTCGAGCCCGTCGCCCGGGATCGCCGCGCGCAGCTCGGCGATACGTTGCGGGTCAGCCGAGTCCACCCGAAGCGGGTAGATCGAACTCAGCAGGCCCACGGTGTCGCTGGTGTCGACATTGTCCTGCATCAGCGCGTCTGCGCGGCCGTGTGTTTCCAGCGCCAGCAACGGCGCCGGGGTGGGCTGGCCGCGCCCTTGTCGCCACCGCGTCACCATCGCCGACGTCGCGGCAACAAGCAGGTCGGGCAGCGGCACGCCACACGCCAACAGTCGCGCAGAGACGTCGGCGTCGGCGATGATCGTGCGGACAAGAAGGTCTCTGGCCCGGTCACTGCCCTGGCGGACGCGCCGCGCACCTAGCTCCGGGTCGTCACCGGCCAGCTGCGCGCACCAGAATGGCGCGGTATCAAGGCGATTAGCTCGCTGGGTCAGCGCCGCCGCCCAGCGCCGATAGCTGGTGTGCTCACGCACCGCAGCTGGCGCGTGTCCGGCTGGCAACGCTTGCAGTGCGGCGGCCAATTCACCGAGCACCACCCGCCACGACGCCGGATCCATCGCCAACACGTGCGCGGTGAGCAACAATACGCTCTCGCCGCCCGCGGGTCGTAACCACACCGCGGACAGCAGCACTCCGCGTTCGGGATCGAGACGCTCGACCGCCGCAGCGGCGTGCGCAGTGACCGCCGCGTGCAGATCGTCGGCCACCTCGACCTCGGTCAGGTACTCGCCAATGTTGGCTGGGTGCAGCGTCATGGTCGCGCGATCCAGCCGGGTGCGCAGCACCTCGTGGCCGTCGACGACGCTGGCCAGTGCGGCGCGCAGGTGCTCGCGGGTGACGGTGTGGGCCAACCGGATGGCTTCGGTCTGCGCCAGTCGGCGCGGCTCGCCGTATTCGTAGAGCCAACGTCCGTTGGGCAGCAACGGGATCGGGACGCTGTGGTCTTCCGTGTTCGCGGTGATGTCGGCGGTTTCGGAGTCGATGGCCGCGGCGAGTTCGCGGATCGAGGGGTGCTGCAGAATAAGGCGCGCGCGCAGTGCTATCCCCCGCGCACGCGCGGCATGCACCACCGACAGCGCGACGATGCTGTCCAGGCCAAGTTGCAGGAAGTCGGCGGCGACGTCAACCATGGGTTGTTGTAGCGCGTCTGAAACGATTTCCGCCAGAACAGCTTCTGTCGCAGTCGCGGGGGCGGAACCGCCGGTGACGGGATCAGCGAAATCGGCCGCGGCCAGCGCGGTTTCGTCCAGCTTCCCGTTAGACGTGAGTGGGATTTCGTCGACGAGGACGATGCGCTGCGGAACCATGTAGCGCGGCAGTCGCGCCTTGAGCATGTCGCGTAGTTCGATCGACGACGGCCCCCCGCCCGTCGCGACATACGCAGTGAGCCGTGGACCTTCCGGAGGCTGACGCACCACGACGACCGCCTGCCGAACACCGGGATGCGATTCGAGTGCGGCCGCGATTTCGCCGGGTTCGACGCGGTAGCCACGGATTTTGACTTGGGCGTCCGCACGTCCCAGGTACTGCAGTGAGCCGTCGGGGTGGCGGCGCACCAGGTCGCCGGTGCGATACATTCGCGTGCCTGCGGCGAATGGATTGGCGACGAAGCGCCCGCTGGTCTCTGCCGCCCGGCCCAGATAGCCGCGGGTCAATTGGGCACCGCCCAGATATAGTTCGCCGGTGGCGCCGCACGGCACGGGTCGCAATGCCGAGTCGAGCACGTAGCCTTGGGTGTGCCGGGTCGGTCGCCCGATCGATGGTTCTTTGTAGTCGGCGATGGCGGCCACCACCGCTTCCACCGTGGTCTCGGTTGGCCCGTAGCAGTTGTATGCCGTCAACTGACTGCCGGCGCACTGGTCGCGGATGAACGCCCACGACGTGCTGCCCAGCGCTTCACCGCCCATCGCCAGCACCGCCAGTGGAACGTCGGTCAGCAGACCAAATGCTTTCATCTGAGCGAACATCGAGGGGGTGGTGTCGATCATGTCGATGCGGTGTTCCGCGATCACGCCCACCAGCGCCTCGGCGTCTGCCTGGGTCTGCTCGTCGACGACGTGCACGGCATGACCGTCCAGCAGTGCGACCAACGGCTGCCACGCGGCATCGAAGGCGAATGACCACGCGTGTGCGATGCGCAGCGGACGAGCTAGCCTGGCGGCCGCCGGCCGCAGCACGTGGTTCAGATGGTCGTCGGCGTAGGCATTTAGCGCGGCGTGAGTTCCGATGACGCCCTTGGGTTCTCCGGTGGTACCGGAGGTGAAGACGACGTACGCGGCCTGCTCGGGCGGCACGTCCACCGGGTGGAAATCGGTGGAACCTTCGCTTGCCTTCAGCAACTGTTCGTCGATGACGATGGTCGCGCCGCTTTGGCGCATAGTCGAATCCACCCGCTGCACAGGGATTCCCGGCTCAAGGGGCACGCACATGGCCCCTGTCTTCAGGACTGCCAGCATCGCGATGATGTATTGCGGACCGCGCGGAAGCATGATCCCGACGGGAGTTTCGCGTGCGGCTCCTCGGGCCGCTAGCGCCGCCGCGAGTCGGTTAGCGGACGAATCGAG
>DAIODV010000215.1:5175-6811 GCA_036746615.1 Mycobacterium sp. | reverse complement strand
ACCTCCGGAAGCACCGGCGCCCCCAAGGGCGCGATGTACCCGCAGAGCAACGTCGCCAAGATGTGGAACCGCTCGGCCAAGAACTGGTTCGCGCCCAGCGCCGCCTCGATCACCCTGAACTTCATGCCGATGAGCCACGTGATGGGCCGCGGCATCCTCTACGGCACGCTCGGCAACGGCGGCACCGCCTACTTCTCCGCCAAGAGCGACCTGTCGACGCTGCTGGAGGATCTCCGTCTGGTCCGGCCCACCGAGTTGAACTTCGTCCCGCGTATCTGGGAGATGCTCTACGGCGAGTTCCAAAGTGAGGTCAGCCGCGGCGCCTCGGAGTCCGACGTGACGGCCGAGTTCCGGCAGCACCTGCTGGGCGGGCGCTTTATCTTCGCGATGACCGGCTCGGCGCCGACCTCTCCTGAGTTGCGCACCTGGGTCGAGTCGCTGCTCGAGATGCACCTGCTCGACGGCTACGGCTCCACCGAGGCCGGAATGGTGTTGTTCGACGGCGAAATTCAGCGCCCGCCGGTCGTGGACTACAAACTGATCGACGTTCCCGATCTCGGCTACTTCAGCACCGACCGGCCGCATCCGCGCGGCGAATTGCTGCTGCGCACGCAGAACATGTTCCCCGGCTACTACAAGCGGGCCGAAACCACCGCGAACGTCTTCGACGACGACGGCTACTACCGCACCGGCGACGTCTTCGCCGAGGTTGCGCCCGACCGGCTGGTCTATGTCGATCGCCGCAACAACGTCTTGAAGCTCGCGCAGGGCGAGTTCGTCACACTGGCGAAGCTGGAGGCGGTGTTCGGCAACAGCCCGCTGGTCCGCCAGATCTACGTCTACGGCAATAGCGCGCAGCCTTACCTGCTGGCAGTCGTGGTGCCGACGGACGTCAACGCGTCGAAGTCGGCGATCGCCGAGTCGCTGCAAAGCGTTGCCCGGCAAGCCAATCTGCAGTCGTATGAGGTGCCTCGCGACTTCATCATCGAGACAACTCCTTTCAGCCTGGAGAACGGTCTGCTGACCGGCATCCGCAAGCTGGCGTGGCCGAAGCTCAAGCAGCACTACGGCGAGCGTCTCGAACAGCTCTACGGCGACTTGGCCCAAGGCCAGGCCGACGAGCTTCGCACGCTGCGTCAGAGCGGCGCCGAAGCGCCGGTGCTGCAGACAGTTACCCGGGCCGCGGGTGCGCTGCTGGGCAGTGCCGCTTCCGACCTGACAGCCGACGCCCACTTCACCGATCTGGGCGGAGACTCGTTGTCCGCGTTGACATTCGGCAACCTGCTGCACGAGATCTTCGACGTCGACGTGCCGGTTGGCGTGATCGTCAGCCCGGCCAACGATTTGGCGGCAATCGCCGACTACATCGAAGGCGAGCGAGCCGGCACCAAGCGGCCATCGTTCGCGAGCGTGCACGGCCGCGACGCGGTCGAGGTGCACGCGAGCGATCTGACGCTGGACAAGTTCCTCGACGCCGACACGCTGGCCGCGGCGCCCAACCTGCCGAAGGCCGACACCCCGCAACCGGCGACCGTCAACCTGGCCCTGCATGCGCCAAGCCCGAGTGCGCCGATCAGGTGATCGCGCCACTGGGCATCCCGGCGGGCGGGGTCGAGCCCCAGGCTGAACGGCAGGT
>DAIODV010000215.1:0-5165 GCA_036746615.1 Mycobacterium sp. | reverse complement strand
CCTCGACGCCGACACGCTGGCCGCGGCGCCCAACCTGCCGAAGGCCAATCACGAGGTGCGCACCGTGCTGTTGACCGGCGCGACCGGCTTCCTGGGCCGCTACCTGGCGCTGGAGTGGCTGGAGCGGATGGATCTGGTCGACGGCAAGGTGATCGCGCTGGTGCGTGCCCGCTCCAACGAGGAAGCACGGGCCCGGTTGGACAACACGTTCGACAGCGGCGACCCGAAACTGCTTGCGCACTACCGCGAATTGGCCGCCGACCACCTCGAGGTCATCGCCGGCGACAAGGGCGAGGCCAATCTTGGCCTGGACCAACAGACTTGGCAACGGCTGGCCGACACCGTCGACCTGATCGTCGACCCGGCCGCGTTGGTCAACCACGTCCTGCCGTACAGCGAGCTGTTCGGACCGAACGCACTGGGCACCGCCGAGCTGATCCGCATCGCGCTGACCACCAAGATCAAGCCGTACACCTACGTGTCAACGATCGGCGTCGGCGACCAGATCAAGCCGGGCACGTTCACCGAGGACGCCGACGTTCGGGTCATAAGCGCCACCCGCGCCGTTAACGACAACTACGCCAACGGTTATGGCAACAGCAAGTGGGCCGGCGAGGTGTTACTGCGCGAGGCACATGACCTGTGCGGGCTGCCCGTCGCGGTGTTCCGCTGCGACATGATCCTGGCCGACACCACCTATGCGGGCCAGCTCAACCTGCCGGACATGTTCACCCGGATGATGCTCAGCCTGGTGGCCACCGGTATCGCGCCCGGATCGTTCTACGAACTGGACGCCGAAGGCAAGCGGCAACGTGCGCACTACGACGGCTTGCCGGTCGAGTTCATCGCCGAGGCGATCTCGACCTTGGGGGCACACAACGTGGAGACTTTCCAGACCTACCACGTGATGAACCCCTACGACGACGGCATCGGGATGGACGAGTACGTCGACTGGCTGATCGACGCCGGCTACCCGATCCACCGGGTCGACGACTACGCCACCTGGTTGGCGCGGTTCGAGACAACGCTGCGGGCCCTGCCGGACAAGCAGCGTCAGGTGTCACTGCTGCCGCTGCTGCACAACTACCAGCGGCCGTCGGCGCCGATCAACGGATCGATGGCTCCGACCGACCGGTTCCGCGAAGCGGTGCAAGAGGCGAAAATCGGTCCGGACAAAGACATTCCGCATGTCTCGGCGCCGGTGATCGTCAAGTACATCACTGACCTGCAGCTGCTCGGCTTACTCTGACGAGCAGACGCAGAGTCGCACGTTTCGTGTCGAAACAGTGCGACTCTGCGTCTGGTCGCGACTCAGTGGCTGGCGGCGGTGTGGGTGTGCCGTCGCCGCCGGAAGAAGCCGCCCCTCTCGTGTGCGGGCGCCTCAGGCGCTGGGTGCGTCGGGGCATCTGCCGTTGCTGCCGGTGCCGCATAAGCAGCGGGGGCGTCTGCCTCCGCCGCCGGCGCGTTGGCCAGCTGGTATTCCAGGTCGCGTGCCGTGCGGACCGACATGCGCGCCAAAGCTGCCGCGCCGAAGAAGACGATCAGCGCGCCCAGGCCGGAGAAGTAGACGATCTCCAGCAGTGCACGCTTGGCGTCCGTTGCGCCGATAGGGTTACCGACGCTGCCGATCCGCAGCGTCGACGCCAACGTTCGCCCGATGACGAACCATGCGCCGGCGATCACGCCCAACCAGCCGCCCAGCATGGCGGTGGCGCGGTTGCCCGAAATCAGCAGCAAGATGCCGCCCGCCGCGGCGACTGCGCCTGGGAACACCTCGAGCCAGCCGCGAGCGCTGCTCCACGCCCAGGCCTGGTTAGGGGTGTAGGCGAAGTTGAAGTAGGGGCCGACGAACGGGACCAACGCACCCCATGCGCCGAGGATGATCAGCAGCAGTCCGCTTGCCGCGCCACGGCTACGAGGCATGTGCAGGCTGCCGAAACCTGATCGCGGTTCAGTCATTACGAGTCTCCTCAAACAGTTGTGTTAAACGCGTGCTGAGTACCCATTTCCGCTGGCTTTGTAACCCGGGCGACCAGCGCGGGTGCCACGCTAGCCCAAGGGGCACACGTCTGCCACGGCACCGTGGAGCCATACGGCCGCCCAGCAACCGACGCTCCGCCGTAGACCGCTGGGCATCGTGCGGCTAGCAACGGCCCTTTTGTTTGGATCGGGCTGGGTCTGTTATGGCGTGACGAGGCCGATCACCAGCAGGACGACGGCGATTAGCGGGAAGACGCCCTGCGTCAGCGCCGCTCGCGCCTTGTCGGGTGCCGACGCCAGCAGCACGACCGCCGCGGCGGCCATGGATCCCACGCCGGCGAAGATCAGCGCCGCACCAATAGCCGTGTGCGCCAATGCAATTGCGATGATGCCGATCGTGGTGACGATCGCCAGGAAAAGATTGTAGAAGCCTTGGTTGAATGCGAGCAGCTTGGTGGTCTCGGCTTCCTCTGCTGTGGTGCCGAACGTGGCGCGGGTGCGCTTGCTGGTCCAGGTCAGCGATTCCATCGTGAAGATGTAGACGTGCAGCAATGCGGCCAGTGCGGCAAATACCAACGCAGCGGTGATCATTTCGTCCTCCTGCTCAAACGTCGTGACTCGCGATAAGTTCGACCGCAGCGCTGTGGCCGTGCGACTGCGCGAGTCGTCCATCGCAAGTGATTAGCGGCGCAGCCAGGCCCTCGGCGAGAGCGACATACACTCCGTCGGCCACGGTGTGGGTGCTGCGCAGTTGGTAGGCGCGCTGGATGAAAGGCTTGGTAGGCCAACGTCTTAGCGGCAAGCTCTGGAAGTCGGCAACGGCGACGAGGCCTTCGTGATCAGTGATCAGCTGGCGCAAGACCGCTCGACGGATAGCACCGATCACCTCGACATCGAAGTGGGCAGGCGCATGCACTGTCTCGCCCCGCAATCGCGCGGCCACCGCTGCCCCGGGTGGCGTCGATAAGACGAGCTCGACAGCAGCCGAGGCGTCCAACACGATCACTCGGCGCGGGCTTCGCCAACCAGTTCGGCGGCGGTTACGCCGAGGTCGCGGCGTGGCAATGCCTCGAGGCGATCGAGGACGTCGTCGAGGACTGGTTCTTCCACCATTTCCCCCAGTCGGGCAAGCAGGAAATCGCTCAGGCTCATGCGGTGCGCTGCCGCCCTGGCCTTCAGCTCGTGAAGGAGTGGGTCAGGCACGTTCCGGATCTGGACCATTGTTGGCATGTTATAAGGATATCGTGCATGTGCTGAACATGCACTTACTCGAAAAGTCCAGGTTGCCCCAGTCCGGAGGCCCTCGGCGGCGGGGTCATCCCGAGGTGGGTCCAGGCCTGCGGCGTTGCGACCCGACCGCGCGGCGTGCGCGCAATCATGCCGGCGCGCACCAGAAATGGCTCGCATACCTCTTCGACAGTCGTGGCCTCCTCCCCGACCGCCACCGCGAGCGTCGACACCCCCACTGGGCCGCCGCCGAAGCTGCGGGTCAGCGCCGACAGCACAGCGCGGTCCAGCCGGTCCAGACCCAGCTCGTCGACGTCGTAGACCTCCAGCGCCTGCTTGGCGACATCGCGGGTGATGACGCCGTCGGCGCGCACCTCGGCATAGTCGCGGACGCGACGCAGCAAACGGTTGGCGATGCGCGGGGTCCCCCGCGAACGGCGGGCGATCTCCGCGCCGGCATCGGCTCCCACTTCGATGCCGAGGATTCCGGCGGAGCGGGCCAACACGCGCTCCAGCTCGGCCGGCTCGTAGAAGTCCATGTGCGCGGTGAACCCGAACCGGTCGCGCAGCGGACCGGTCAGCGCGCCGGAGCGGGTAGTCGCACCGACCAAGGTAAACGGCGCCACCTCCAATGGAATCGATGTTGCCCCAGGGCCTTTACCGACGACGACGTCGACGCGGAAGTCTTCCATCGCGAGGTAGAGCATCTCTTCGGCGGGCCGGGCGATGCGGTGGATCTCGTCGATGAACAACACGTCATGCTCGACGAGGTTGGACAGCATTGCCGCGAGGTCGCCGGCGCGTTCCAGCGCCGGCCCGGAGGTCACTCGCAGCGACGACCCGAGCTCGGCGGCGATGATCATCGCCAGCGACGTCTTGCCCAGCCCCGGCGGGCCGGACAGCAGGATGTGATCCGGTGTGCCGCCGCGGTTTTTGGCGCCTTCGATGACCAGTTGCAACTGTTCGCGCACCCGGGGCTGGCCGATGAACTCCCGCAGCGAGCGCGGCCGCAGGCTGGCGTCGATGTCGCCTTCACCGACGGTCAAGGCGGCGGAGACTTCGCGGTCCTCGACGTCGTCGTCTTCAAACTCGTCGAATCGGCTCACTTCTTCCCTAACATCGATAGTGCCGAGCGCAAGGCGGTCGAGGTGTTTGCCTCGGGGTCGTTGGCCATCACCTTATCGATGGCCTCCTCGGCTTGCTTGGCCGCAAAGCCAAGTCCCACAAGGGCTTCCACGACCGGACCGCGAACGGAGTGGCCGTTGACCGACGTCGCTGCGGGTATCGCGCCCATCTTGTCGCGCAGCTCGAGCACCATGCGTTCGGCGCCGCGCTTGCCGATGCCGGGCACCCGCGTCAGCGCGGTGACGTCGCCGTCGGCGAGAGCCTGTCGCAGCGCCTGCGCGTCGTACACCGCGAGAGTGGCCAGCGCGATCTTGGGCCCGATTCCGGAGACGCCCAGCAAAGTCAGGAACAGGTCGCGGGCGGCGCCGTCGGGGAAACCGTAGAGCGTCATCGAGTCTTCGCGGACGATCATCGCGGTGATCAGCCGGGCTTCGCTGCCGCGGTGCAGCGTCGCGAGCGTGGACGGGGTGGCCATCACCTTGTAGCCCACGCCAGCCGCCTCGATGACGACGTGATCCAAAGCGACGTCGAGCACTTCCCCGTGTACTGAAGCGATCATGTCGCGGCCCTCACTTTCGCGGCGAACTTCTTGCGCTGCTCGGCGGCCTTTGCCTCGGCTTCGGCCATCCGCGCGATCATCGGCGCACGCCAACAGTGGCAGATCGCCAGCGCCAAAGCATCGGCCGCGTCGGCAGGCGTCGGTTTGGCTTGCAGCCCAAGGATTTTCGTGACCATCGCGGTGACCTGTGCCTTGCCCGCGGCGCCATTGCCCGTGACGGCGGCTTTGACCTCGCTCGGCGTGTGGAAGTGCACGTCGATATTGCGTTTGGCCG